>QHOQ01000080.1 GCA_003219355.1 Verrucomicrobiota bacterium | reverse complement strand
TCCGTTGCGATCGGTGTGGTTTGGGTTGGCGGATTGATCAGGTTGAAGACGGCAGCAGCCACCACAGCAGCTCCGAAGTTCGCTAGCAGATAGATCCAAAAGTTGCTCCAACTTGAGAGGCCGAGGATGGATATTCCGAGCGCGACGGCAGGATTGAACGCGCCCCCGGAAATGTCGCCGACGGCGAATGCGCCAGTCATTACCGTCATGCCAATCGCCAGACAGTAGAATGAGTTTCCCGACGTCCCTTCGGCCGTGGCGGCGTTAAGCACCACATAAACGAGGGCAAAGGTAAACAGGAACTCTGCAAGCAGAGCTGGACCGATTTTTGGAGCGATTGGAGTTACGTCAATCCCAGCCCGGAGAAACTTCACCGCCAACGCCGCGCTCGCCGCCGCCGCGAGTTGCGCCACGATGTAAGGCACGACGTCCGCTGCGTTGAGTCGGCCTCGGATCAAGACGCCAAGCGTTACTGCCGGGTTGTAATGCGCGCCCGAGATATGGCCTCCGGCGAAGACCATCACCATGAGGGCCGCGCCGATTGCGAGCGGCGCAATCACGCCCGAACTGGCACCGATCCCGGTGCAGCCGATCGTCAAGACAAGGAAGAAGGTTCCGATGAATTCTGCGATGTATTTATTCATAAGTTAGACATCCCGAAGTGAAGGAGCTCCTTGTCGCGTTCCTGCGTAGCAAAGCAGCTTTGGGAAAGCAAGCACCCCGCCGTGTACAAGTGGAATCCCAGGTAGTGGTACAGTTTCTACCACTACCGAATCCCACTGCAGCTTGACATTCCAGTCGCCGAATGATTACGAGTCGCATCCGTGAGTGCGCCAAGCGACAGTCGCCATGAGCTCGACACCATGGTCGTCAATATCGAGCTCACTCTCGTAAGCATCATCCAGGGGGTCGCGCTCTTCTTCTTAACGGATAATGCGCGCGCTGTGCTGTCATCGCGACATTGGGAAAATCTTCTTTATGTCGCCGCCGGCCTATGCGTGATCTTTATCTTTTGGTCCCGGTCGATCATTCATACGCTCACATTGATTAGATGGCCGCTAGAGTTCGGGCATAACTTTTTTTATATCGCTTGCGCGCTTGGCGAGGCGGTTCTTTTCAGCCGACTTGATCGTCCTCTGGCCTGGTTTCAACTGAGCACCGCCTATGCGGCAGTTATTTGGCTGCTCTTTATCTACGATATGCGACTGATTCATGCGCGGGCCGCGGAATCTAGCAACGACGCCGAACGAGCCCTTTACACCCGTACCAAGGCTGATCAATTGCTCAATATCTGGTTGCTTGTTCCGTTACTATTCCTTCTTAATCTGGCGTGCACGTTCGCGATTTGCAGCCGGCCTGATTTCTTTATCGCTCGCGCCGGTCACGTTTGGTTGATCGGCGCGCAGCTCGTTTCGTTCGCTGGGTACCTCCTTTACGTCGCTCGTTTCTTTCGCGAGATCGCGCCGCTCGTTCTGCGGAGTCGGCAAGCGGACTAATGGCAGCAGTGAAATCTCATTTCACTTTGAATTTTCCGTGAACAGCATCGCCTCCGCCAGCGCCTACATTGGTTCCACATGTCAGGCGCGGAACTTGTCCAGTCCCGCGTTCGGCTGCCGCGAAAGAAATTGTTAGCGACGACAACGCATTACTTCGGCACAGGAGCGGCAGGTGGCTCCTCATTCGATATATCTACGACGCAGCGCCACTGTCCGTCGGCGTCCAAGCGCCAAATCGATATTCCCCTGAGATGAACCGTCGTTGGCGCGCCGTTTGGCCCGGGAGCAGTCAATTCGTTCTTGCCGCGCATGTAGGCTAGCTTGCCATCAGGTGAGAACACCGGTTTTTCAGACACCCAGTGAATTCTAAATCCGGGAGTATTGAGACTCTGTGCGACATAAGCACGAATGGCCGCTTTGCCTTCGAGCACGGGCTGACCCGGAAAAATGAGCACCGCATCGTCGGTCCAGTACCAGACGATCTTCTCAACATCCTTCCCCGCGGAGGCGAGGTCAGCCCATTCTGTGTCCCGACGCAACAGCTTCTCCCCCTCCGCCACCGGATCGAAACCACGTTGGGAACAGCCGACAAGCAATAAGAGAAAAACGAGTAGAGCCGAAGGACGTGACACCGACATATGACGAGTCTCAGAGCCTAACAAGGTTTATACTGAATTATTCGGCCTATTTGGATTATAGGCGGGATTGCAAAAGCTACCTTTTGATCTCCACCCATTCGTTGCGCGCGCGCGAATCGGCCACCGCCTGAACGACGCGCATGTAGCGGACGCCCTCTTCGAAATTTGGACGGGGGCGGATGCGCCCCTTCGATTTCACAGCGGCGAGAAAATCTTCTTCGACGCGCCATTCGCCTTCCAATTCCGGCGCAAGATCGACAGTGTGCAGGGCGGGATCGCCGAACTTGCCCGCCTGCACGACATCGGAGCCAAAATCGTAAGTAAGCGTGCCGGCGCTGCCGTAAATTTCCAGACGGTCGCCTGGAGCCAGCGCACCGACGCCGCTGAACTCGAGGACGCCTTCGGCGCCGTTGTCGAACGTGCAAAGCACGGTGAGCAAATCGGGAATGATCACTTCATAGCCCTGCCGGATCGGATGGACAATCTTCCCTCGCGCAAAAACGCCGGTGATGTCGCCAAGCCAGCGCTGCAATACCTCGACGTAAATTCCCAGGGTGAGAACATTTAGTCCGCTGATCTCAATCCTTTGCCGCCAATGCGCCGGCGCATCAGGGTTCAAATAGCTGCTCGTGAAACTTTGCAATCGCACGTGGTGCGGTTGGCCGATGTAATTCTCGGCGAGCAGCTTTTTCACAAGCAGATCGGCGCGCATTCCCATCGGAGGCGGACAGAGCATCGTGACCAGTTCAGGGTAACGCCTGGATGCCGCGAGCATTTCCTCGGCCTCGGCCAAATCCATCGACATTCGCGCCTGGCAAAAAACATGTTTGCCTGCTTCGAGTGCGGAGATGGTCACCGCCGAATGCATGTAAGGCGGCGTGCCGATCCAAATGATGTCCAAGTCGGGAATGGCGAGCAGGTCCGCCCAATTTTGCATTGGCGTGGCGTGCGGGAGGTTTTCGCGGCAAAATTTTTCCGAGCTTTCGTAGGTCAAATTCGAAACCGCGACGATTTCGACTTCAGGATGCTTTTTCAGCGCAGGCAAATGCCGGGCGCGCACGATGCTGCCTGCTCCTACAATCCCGATCCGCAGTTTATGATTATTTTTTGGCGTCATGCTTCAAACGCGATTTATCGATCTTCTGGAATCGACGGCCTCTTACGCGAGATAAATTTGACCGCGGCGCGGATTCTCCGTTCAAGATTCACTTGACCTAACAAGCGGAGCGCGGCAGGTTGCGCAACTTTTTCGCCAAATGTCAAAGGTTTGCTCTATCACCGGTTCTCGAGCCACGCGCGGCAGCGTCATTCACCGCCGCGGTATGGCGAAGAAAAAGGGCGGAGTCGGCCGGCACGTGACAAAAAATGTGCCGCGGATTTTCGGACCAAACTTGCATGCGCATCGCATTTGGGTGCCGGAGCTCAAAAAGTTCGTGCGTATTCGTGTGACTGCGCGCGGCCTGAAAACGATCAATAAGAACGGCGCCTACGCTGCACTGAAGAAGGCAGGCGTAATCGCCGGTTAAATCAGGTTAACCTCCCGTAGGATTGTCGGCCCCAGTTCGATTGGCGATGCAATTGACGCTTCTCAAGTCGAAAATTCACCGAGCCATCGTCACCGGCGCCAGCCTGGATTACGAAGGCAGCCTCACGATTTTCGCCGATCTGGCTGAACTCGTTGGGTTGGTTCCCTACGAAAAAATTCTCGTGGGCAACTTGAGCAACGGCGAGCGGTTCGAGACCTATGCAATCTACGGAGAAGCACAAAGCGGAATCATCGAACTCAACGGAGCCACTGCCTACCTCGGAAAAATTGGCGACCACGTCACGATCATGAGTTTCGCGCGTTATGCGCCCGAAGAAGCGACGATGCATCGGCCGCGCATTGTCGTTTTAGGCGACAAAAATGAAATCCTTCGCTACGAAGGCGGCGATTCCGAGCCGGGGCTCAAGGTCGTTGGCGAGTGAGCTGATGCAACATTGGTTTCCGGCTCCCGAATCTGAATCGGCGAGTCAGAAGCCTTCGCTTGGTTTGCTTTCTTCCGCGGGAGATCGAGCGAAGTATCGTTGAACTCAATCACGTGACCTTCGCTGATCAGCCAGCGCAGGTCGGAAGCGAGCGCGAGTTTGTGCGATTCGATGTCTTCGATCGAAAGATCGACAGTCAATTTGTCGGCAAGCTCTTTGCGATTG
>QHOQ01000079.1 GCA_003219355.1 Verrucomicrobiota bacterium | reverse complement strand
AACCGTTCGTTGTCGGAATGCCGAGGCGTCTTAAATCCCGAAGGGAGATACGTTTTGATTGGAGGAGGAGGAGTAAACGAGAGCCGATGGATCGGGCCGGGGCTTATTCATGCGTTCAAAGCGATGGTCTTATCAAAATTCGTGAATCAGAAAATGGGGATGATGCTGGCGCAGCTGAATCATGATGACCTGGCATTCCTTGCCGATCTTATGCAATCCGGAAAGGTGACACCAGTCATCGACAGGACTTACACGTTAAGTCAGACCGCTGAAGCGATCCGGTATCTCGAACAAGGCCACGCTCGAGGAAAAGTGGTAATAAATTTGGAACGTACCGACGAAGCCGCGCCGGTCAGTGTCAAATCGCGCCGCGAGTAATACGACCGGCGCTGTTCTCATTGCTCTTGCACTGATCGCCATCGTCATCGGTGTGACAATTGCGCCGATTGTCGCGCACTCAATCTCAATCGTCGATTCAACCGGCGCAACCCGGAGAAGAGACCTTATCGATAGGGCTACTATTTTAGTATTATGTCATTCATTGCCGGCCTCGGTCTCGGCGGCATCATCCTTGGACCCGGCGTTGTTGCCGTGATCCTCTGCGGCGTGATTTACGCAGCGCTCGCGTGGTTTTTCGCGCAGCGCCAGCGCTGGGCTTGGATCACGCTGACGATTTTGAGCTTCAACCCTGTCGCATGGATCATCAATTTTATCTACCTTTGGAGGCGTTGGGCGGAGGACTCTGTAGCCACGCCAACCACCTAACCAGCGATGCGATCAGTTCGTACTGAAACAACGCGTGACACGCTGCGCTGGTTCAAGTCATTGCCGCTGGACCGTCGGGCGCACACGAAAACTGCCTGTCGCCGGAATGCGAAGCCAAACGCTTCGGAGATTGCTACGCACAGCCCGTCTCGAGAAAACTGGGCGGCTAGCCAGTAGCCGGGGGCGCGGCAGCGGTGGCGGCCGATGACACCGGTGGTGCCGGTTTCTTTTTCGCTGCGGCTTCAGCAAGCTTTGCATCGACCTCGGCCGCCTCAGTCGGGCAAATGCTGTGGTAGTAGGTGTTCGATTTGGAAAGCTCGCTCTTGCGTTGCAGTAGCGCATCGAAACGTTCGCGCCGGCTAAGTTCGTAAACCTTGTCCATCTTGATCGCTTCAAACGGACAGACCTCGACACAGATCTGGCAGCTCATGCAGACAGAAATATCGATGTCGAAGACGGCCGGATAAAACTGCGGTTTGCCCATGTAATCGGGCTTTTTGTCTTCGCTCTTAGTTATATAGATGCATTGCGGCGGGCATTCCTTCTCGCAGATCTTGCAGGCAACGCACCGCAATCCAGCCTCCGGATCATCAGTGTCGTAGATAAGGAATGGAAAGTTGCGGTAGTTCTCGGGCAGCGGGCTGCGTTCCTCCGGATACTGGACCGTGATCAGACGGTCTTTCTCGAAATAACTTCCGACGAAGTTTCGCAAAGTAACCGCCATGCCACTCAGTATGCCTGTGCCAATCATCGATCGACTTCTCCCATCACGATATCCACGCTGCCCAGGATTACCATCACGTCGGCCACAGTGTGGCCGAGGCAAAGATCTTCCAGGACAGTCAGGTTGATAAAACTCGGCGGCCGTACGCGATAACGGTACGGGTTCGTTCCGCCGTTGCTGATCAAATAGAAACCCAGTTCGCCCTTGGGCGCTTCGATGCGCCCGTACGCTTCGCCTACTGGCGGGCGAAAGGCTCGGATCTTCACCTTCGGATTCATGATGGGACCGGCGGGAATTTCTTCGAAAGCTTGCTTCAAAATTCCGACGCTCTCGCGCATTTCCAGCGCGCGCATCATTAACCGATCGTAGGTGTCACCGTGTTCGCCGAGCGGCACGCGGAATTTGAAACGCGGATAAAAACCATAGCCATCCACTTTGCGCACGTCGTAGTTGACCCCACAGGCGCGGAGCATCGGGCCGGTGATGCCGGCGTTGATCGCGAGATCGGCCGATAGTTTGCCGACCTCTTGGGTACGCGCGATGACGACCTCATTGGAAAGGATAAGCTTCTCGAATTCATCCAGAAATCGCGGGAAGACATCAACAACCTTTTTTGCCCGCTCCATCCAGCCAGGCGTTGGGTCAACTCGGCATCCGCCGAAACGCATGTAGTCGCACATCATGCGCGAACCAGATAGCGACTCGAAAAATCTTTTCGCGCTCGCGAAACGCGTACATCAGCGGCGTGCCCCACGCGCCCATGTCGCTCAGCAAAAATCCGAGCAGCGATGCGTGATTTTGCAGTCGGGTTAGTTCGGCCAGGATTACGCGGAGATATTCCGCGCGCTCGGGAACCTCAATGCCCGCCAGCTTTTCGACACTGAGGGCGTAGGCCCAGTTGTTTGTCATCGAGCAAAAATAATCGAGCCGATCGGTGTAAGGCATCGAGCCAAGATAGCTCGTGTTCTCGCCGATTTTTTCGTGATTACGATGCAGGTATCCGAAAACGGGCTTCAGCCTGCGGACGATCTCGCCCTCCAGCGCGACGTTCATGCGAAACACCCCATGGGTCGAGGGATGTTGCGGTCCCATCGACACTTCGAGTAGCTCGCCTTCGAGTCGCGAAGTCATTTGCGGCGGCAGCTGTCTCGGCTGCTCGGCCGCAGGCGCTAGAGTTTGAATCGTCGCGCTCATTGCTGCGGGGTAATATTTTCCGCCCCGTCCAAATGCGGCCGGGGAGCGTAATGCTCTCTCGCCCTCGCCAACACAGCGTCATGCGGCGTCGGCTCGTATTCATAATCGTCCGGTTCGCGATAATCCTTACGCATCGGATAATCCTGAAACTCGTCCCACATCAGAATGCGCCGTAGATCCGGGTGGCCGTCGAACCGAATACCATAAAGATCAAAAATTTCCCGTTCCTGGAATTCAGCACTGCGCCAAATAGAATTGAGCGATGGCAAACGCGCATCATCTGCGCGATCTGCCGTGCGCATCCGAATTACCACCAGCCCGTGTTTGTGCGTCATCGAGTAAAGGTGATAAACCGCTTCGAGGTAGCCGGGGATTTTCTCTTCCGTCGTCTCATCGACTTCCCTTTCCTCGCCATCGACGACTTTTTTCACTTTCACCTTCTTCTTTAGCGTGCGTTCGAGCCAATCGACTCCGGTGACGTTTGAACAGAAATCGAGTTGCAGTGCTGGATCGATGCGCAAGAAACGGGCCACCGCTAGCGCATGTTCATTGTCGATCAAGAGCGACGATTGTTGTGACGGACCGGTATTGGGTATGATGTCGATCTTAGCTCCAGGCACAGCGGCCTGGGCGCGGCCTTTGATTTGCTCCAGTGATTCTAGGGTCACGTTCGATCGATTTTTGGCGGCTCAAAAACGTCCGGATTCGCGGGCGGCTCCAAATCGTGTGCGCCAAACGCCGGCACTGGAAACTCGCTTGGTTGCGCTGCATTGAGGTGCTCGGCCCTGTCGGCTCCGGTCAATTTCTGCTCGTCGATTTTCCGCTGTAGTTCCATGAAAGCATGCAGCAGCGCTTCTGGCCGGGGCGGACAACCGGGAATATAAACATCGACCGGGATATAGCGGTCGATGCCCTTTAGCACGTTGTAACCCTCTTTGAACGGCCCCCCAGAAATGGCGCACGCGCCCATCGAAATAACGTATTTCGGATCGGGCATCTGGTTGTAAAGCCGCACAATTTGGGGCGCCATTTTCTTAGTCACTGTCCCGGCCACGATCATCAGATCGGCCTGACGGGGTGATGGCCGGAAGATCTCCCCACCGAACCGCGCGAGGTCGTAGCGCGACGCGGCTGTGGCGATCATCTCGATCGCGCAACAAGCCAATCCAAACTGGAGCGGCCAGATCGAGCTGCGTCGACCCCAATTATAGAGATCCTGCATCGAGGTCACCCAGATTCCCTGCCGTTGCAGTTCGCTGCGAAGCCCTTCGTCGATTTGCTCGCTCATGTCCTGATTAACGCTTTAACCTATGTAACCTTTTAACCTTTTTAACGTCAAAAGTCATTTCGACCAATTTAAACACCCTTTGCTCCATGCCCAAACGAGTCCTTCAATGAGCAATAGCAGGAAAACCAAGATCGCAATGAAAGCCCCGACTGGCAAACCGGTGAAGGCCACGGCAAATGGCACCAGAAAAATCGCTTCGACGTCGAAGATGAGAAAAATGATCGCGTACAAGTAATACTGCGACCGAAACTGGATCTGTGCGTCGCCAATTGACTCGACCCCGCACTCGTAAGTCGCATTCTTCTCCGCGCCTGGCTTTGGTGGCTGAAAAAAACGTCTCCAGAGCCAGGCCAATGCCAGCGGCAGTAAGGGAAATACGAGCGCCACGCCGACAAAAATAATGATAAAAAAATAGGGATCAGGTGTCATGAGATATCAATCACTGGGAGCGTGTGCTCATGCAGAACCTTGCCAGGAAAGCCCCGCGTCATCAATACCGCGAGTTTGAACAGAAAGCGCTCCGGGCGCTGCCTAACTCTGCGGAAAATTATTTTCCCGCGTCTCGCGATTTTCTGCCAAGCCATCCGCGCCGCTTAGGCTTGGATTCCTCAGCTGGGATCGGCGCAGATTCCTTCGCTTCTGGCGCGGGCTCTTTCGCCTCAACGGCCTTTTCTTTTTTTTGCTTTGGTGCCCCCTCTTCCGCGGCTTTCTCCTCGACTACTTGTGCATCCACCCATTCGATAAAGGCCATGGGAGCGGAGTCGCTCTTACGTCGGCCCAGCCTCACGATGCGGGTGTAACCCCCATTGCGGTCGGTTGATCTCGGAGCGACTTGATCGAACAATTTCTTCACCGCGGTCTTTTGCCGCAATGTTGCCAGGGCATTCCGTCGCGCGTGGATCGATCCCTTCTTTCCGAGCGTCACCATTTTCTCTGCGAGCGGTCGAACCGCCTTGGCTTTCGCCAGCGTCGTCTTGATGCGTTGGTGTTCGATCAAGGCGCAAACCTGATTAGCCAGCAGCGCTTTTCGGTGCTCAGCCGTGCGGCCGAGCCTAACCGTCTTTTTTTGATGCCTCATGGTTCGCCCAGTGTGATTGTCGATCCAGCGATGATTACGGCTCGGCAACCGCGCCGTTCGTGCTGGCACCATCAGCGCTCGCTGGCACGTCCACCAGACCTGGGTCGAATTTCATCCCAAGACTCAAACCAAGCTGTTGCAGCTTGTCTTTGATTTCGTTAAGCGACTTCTTGCCGAAGTTGCGATACTTGAGCATCTCGGCCTCGGTTTTTTGCGCAAGCTGACCCACTGTCGTGATATTCGCGTTGTTCAGGCAATTCGCGGCGCGGACACTCAACTCGATTTCGTTCACGCTCATGTTGAGCAGCTTCTTGAGCTTGATGTTCTCTTCGCTCACACCGGCCGGCCTTTCGTCGAATTCGATCACGTCCTCATTGAAGTTTACGAAAACGTCAAGGTGGTGACGCAAAATCGCGGAGGCTTGGAGCAGCGCGTCCTCAGGAGTCAATCGCCCGTCAGTCCAGACTTCGAGAATGAGTTTGTCATAATCGGTGCGCTGACCGACGCGTGTATTTTCGACCGCGTACTTCACACGCGTCACTGGTGAGAAAATCGAATCGATTGGGATCAAACCAATCGGTTGATCGGCGCGCTTATTTTCTTCGCCCGTCGCGAAGCCACGCCCGACACGCACTTCGAGCTCAGCATCAAATTTATGTTTCTTATCGAGTGTGCAGATCGCCTGCTTGGGATTGAGCACATCGTAGCCTTGCACTACCTGGATGTCGCCAGCCGTGACTTGGCCCTCCTTGTTTACGGTCAGCGAAAGCTTCCGCGGTTCATGATCCTCGGCTTTGAATTTCACTTTCTTGAGATTGAGGACGATGTCGGTCACGTCCTCGACCACGCCCGGCAGCGTAGCGAACTCATGTTGCGCGCCGTTGATTTTTACCGCTGTTATGGCTGCGCCTTCTAATGAAGAAAGCAGGACGCGGCGGAGTGAATTTCCCACGGTGTGGCCGTAGCCGGCTTCAAACGGCTCGGCGACGAACTTGGCGTAGGTACCTGTGGCTGTGTCCTCGTCTTTAACGAGAGTTTTCGGCATTTCAAAACGACCGTAACGGACTGGCATGACTAATTTTCGATTGTCGATTGCCGATTTGCGATTTGTAGACACTTGACCAAGTCATGTAGCGCCTACAGAGATCGAAATCTGAAATCTTAAATCCGAATTCCTTCTTGCCGGGTTTCCCCTGGCGAGTGCGGCTTCACGTCCAGCGACGGAAACCCAGGGACCAACGGCGTAACTTCAAAAACTCGCTGCGGACGACCAATGAACACCATGACGCACGAAATGCAAGTCGCACTTCCTGGCAGGGCACGCCGCTTCTGCCCTGGGGAGACGGCCTAGCGGTCCGTCCCGACCGACTACGTCTCGATGACGTCGTCCGGCAACTCGTTCCCTCCACTCGATCTCTTCGGGAAATGCGCGGCGAGTGTTTTGCCGGTTTCTTCAATCGTTTCGACGAGTGCACGGCTGAATCTTTCATTCTGGAAATGCGCGCGCATGGCCTCGATGAGTCGTTGCCAGAACTCCCCGCCACACTTTTCA
>QHOQ01000060.1 GCA_003219355.1 Verrucomicrobiota bacterium | reverse complement strand
TCTTCCGCTGGAGAAGACGAGCGCTTTCCGCGGCCGATACCATTCTCTTGGAGGGAAAATTTCGCCGCTGGATCATGTTGGCCCGGAGGATCTGCGGATCAAGGAATTGCTCGAACGTCTGGATCGAGAAAAGATTTCCGAGGTAATTTTTGCGCTTCCCTCCGATGTCGAAGGTGAAGCCACCACAAATTACCTTGTCGATCTCTTGAAAGAAAAGCCGGTGACCATGACGCGAATCGCCCGCGGTCTGCCGGCTGGCGGCGGTTTGGAATCCGCTGACGAGCTGACGCTTTATCAAGCGTTATCGGGCCGAACGAAGCTGTAGTTGTGAAGGCGTTAAAGAGATGAAGCACTCCATACCTCCTTCGTCTCTTTAACTTTTCAACCTTTCAACGGTGGGTTAACCTTCGCACAATGTCCTGCGCGAAAATCGATCCGGCGCTCCACCAGGCACAAAAGCCGCCTTGGATCAAAGTGCGGCTGCCTTCGAATCCGGTTTTCTTTTCAACCAAAGCGCTTATTTCCGATTTGCGGTTGCACACAGTTTGCGAAAGCGCGCAATGCCCAAACCGATGGGAATGCTGGAGCCAGGGTACAGCCACGATGATGATTGCGGGCGACCGATGCACCCGCGCATGCGGCTTTTGCGCGGTGACAACGGCGAAACCATACGCGCTGGAGGAAGACGAACCGCAACGTGTCGCCGAGGCGGTGCGTCGAATGAAATTAAAACACGTCGTGATCACCGCGGTTGCACGCGATGATCTGAAGGACGGCGGCGCCAATCATTTTGCGCGGACGATCGCTGCGATCCGCGAAATGGATCCTTCGGTGATTGTGGAAGTATTGGTTCCAGATTTTCACGCGCAGGATTGGTGCATTCGAATCGTGCTGGACGCCAAACCAGACATTTACAATCACAATATGGAAACCGTGGAGCGCCTGACGACGCTCGTCCGTTCGCGCGCCAAATATCGGACCTCGCTGCAGGTCTTGCGGCGCGCGAGAGAATTGTCGTCCCGCAGTGGAGGGATTGTGACCAAGAGCGGTGTGATGCTCGGCCTCGGCGAGAAGGAGACTGAGCTTTTTCAGACGATGGACGATTTGCGTGAAGTCGGCTGCGACGTTTTAACGATTGGCCAGTATTTGCGCCCGACCCCAAAACATTTGCCCGTCGTTGAGTACATTACGCCCGATCAATTCAATTATTACGGCGACATCGCGCGCAAAAAGGGATTCCTGTATGTCGCTTCCGGTCCGCTTGTCCGAAGTTCTTATCACGCTGCCGATTTTCACCCGGTGGTTCGCCGATGACGGTCGCGAACCGGGACCGTGTCGCACAAATTCGTCTAAGGGCCGCTGCGATCATTCCGGCGTATCGCGAAGAGAAACATATCGGCGACGTTGTTCGTCGAACGCGCAAGCAGCTCGATCACGTGCTCGTTGTCGATGACGGCTCGAGCGACAGAACCGCGCAGTGCGCACGTGAAGCCGGCGCTGAGGTCATCGTTCAGAATCGGAACCGGGGCAAAGGTGAAGCGATTAAGACAGGCTTACGGCACCGCTTGGATCGACAATTTATGCATGTGATTATTCTTGACGGCGACGGCCAGCATCTTCCCGAGGAAATCGAGCGTTTTATGAGCGCAGCCGCCTTGGCGGAAGATCGCAGTCTTTTCCTCGGTAATCGCATGAACAACCTCGCAGCGATGCCATTTGTTCGACGCGTTGTAAATCGTTACATGAGCAATCGGATCAGCCGCACTTGCGGGCAAGACATCCCGGACACCCAATGCGGGTTTCGGATGTTAGATCGACAATTGATTCCTGAGTTGCTCGTCGGAGCGCGTCGCTTCGATTACGAAACCGAAATGTTGATTATCGCCAGCCGCAAAGGCTATCGGATCGAATCCGTTCCGATCACCACCATTTATTCCGACGAGGTAAGCAGCATCCATCCGGTGCGCGACACTCTCCGCTTCTTCAAACTGATGCGTCGATATTCGAAAGGGTGGGGCAATTGAACCCTAATCGCCCCGCAGATTCGTATAACCAACGGCTCTGCACTTCTCTTTACAAAGCGCCGCATACCGGCGCGGCTACAATCACGGTTTTTTTGCCGGTAGAGGTTTGGAGCTTTTGAGAATTTCCGATTCCGGCGTGAGCTTGGCCGGTTTACCGCTGAAGATGAGGCGATTCGGTTTTTCAGCGAGCGTTTCGACAAGTGCCTTCGCGTGCGTAGTGACCACTTTCAAATTCAGGAGAATCACATGCAGTTGTTTCAACTGTTCCTGAAGCTGCTTGTCAGTCGCGCTGATAAAGGTGTCGGCTGTGCCTAACACCGTGTCTGCATCTTTGGATACGCCATCGAGGTTTTTGACCACGTTCTGTAAATTATCCACGTCGATTTTCAGCGAATCGGCCAGGGGCCCAAGCTTCGGCGTGAATTGGCCAAGATCGTTTTTCAAGTTCGCGACTGTGATGTTGAGATTATCCAGCAGCGGACCGGCCGCCGCGGTAATCTGGTCGAGACCATAGGCGGGATGGCCTTCGATCGCAGCGTTGTTCGTAAGTGTGTTGCCGCCCGGCGTGCCCGCGGAGAGCGCGACAAATTTTGGCGCGAGTAGCGTGTCTGAGCTGAGCGTTGCCACCACGTCCGCGGGCAACGGCGGAATCGCATCGTCAAGGCTGACCGTCACCCGCACCGCGTCTCTTTTGTTTGGTGACGATTCGCGCTCCTTTGCAGTCAGATGACGCATCGCGATCACCCGTCCTGCCGGCGCACCGGCGTAACGAAGTTCGGAATGGACTTTAATGCCGGTGACGTCTTCGTAGTTGATCTGCAAAGTGCGGGTCGGTTTTTTCAAGCGATAGCCGGAAAGTGCGATGGTAAGGGCCGCGAGGAGGACCAAGCTGATCAAGATCACCGAGACGGCCACGATGTAGTCGGAGAAATTTCGTTTCATGGAGTCTTATGATGAAAGCGAAAACGCGCGCTCACGAACGGGCGCGGCTTCACGTGTTGATGATGCTCGTGCTCATCTTGCGAAAGATTTAACGGGATCGGCCCGTCTGCTTCGCCGTTAATAAACTGGTGCACTTCCGGGTTAGTGCTCGTGCGAATTTCTTCGGGTGTGCCTTGGGCGACGATCGAACCGTGACCAAGCATGATCATCCGGGTTGCGATGCGAAAAGCACTCGTCATATCGTGCGAGACGACGACTGCCGTCATGTGGCTTCCATGAGCCAGTTTAAGTGTTAACTGATCGACAACCGCGGTCATAATCGGATCGAGCCCCGAGGTGGGTTCATCGCTGAAAAGCAGTTCCGGATCGAGCGCGAGTGCGCGCGCCAGACCAACCCGCTTCTTCATTCCGCCGCTTATTTCATCCGGCTTCAGATCTTCAAAACCGGTAAGCCCGACCATCTGGAGTTTTTGCTTCACGATCTCTTCGATTTCGTCGGCGGACCTTTCAGTGTGTTGAAAAAGTGGCAGCGCCACATTCTCGCCGACGGTGAGCGATGCCAGCAGGGCTCCGGATTGGAACAGCATCCCAAACCGTTGCCGAACACGCCCGATCTCACGTTCCTTCATGGTTGCGATTTCTTCGCCGAAGATTTTTACCGAGCCGGAAGTCGGTTTCATCGAACCGATCATATGCCGGAGTAACGTGCTTTTGCCACAACCGCTTCCGCCCATGATCACGAGCGTCTCGCCACGATGGACGTTGAAAGAGATATCGTTGAGTACAGTGCGATCTCCGAATTTCCGGACAAGATCAACAACTTCGATGATGGGGGCTTCGTTGGAGTTCATACAGCAAAAAAGAAGATTCCGGTAAGCACCGCGTTCGTGACCAGCATTGCCAGCAAAGCTTGCACGACCGAAGCCGTCGTTGCCTGGCCTACACCCTCCGCGCCACCTTCGACATGCAATCCGGCGTTGCACGCGATCGTGATGACGATCCAGGCGAAGACGGCGCTTTTGATCATTCCCGAATACAAATCCCACGTGTCCGCACTTTGTAAGGCGCGCAAGACATAGCCGGCGGTATTAAAATCAAGTGCGAACGTGCACACGGCCCAGCCGCCAAACACGCCGATATAGTTTCCGAAGATTGTGAGCGCCGGCAGCATCACGAGCATGGCCAGGAACCGCGGCACAACCAGATACTGGACTGGATTAATAGCCATCACTTCCAGCGCCTCGATCTCCTCGGACACTTTCATGGTTCCCAGCTCCGCCGCGACGGCCGAACCGCTGCGACCGATCACGATCACCGCGATCAGGACCGGCCCCATCTCGCGTAGAAGCGTCACCATCACCAGGTCGGGGACATAGATTTCCGCGCCGAGTTGTTGCAGTGAATGCGCCGCTTGCATCGCCAAAGTCACGCCTACGCTGAACGCCGTCAGCGCGACCATCGGCGCCGCGCGCACGCCGATGAACACCATCTGCCGGAAGACCGGCGAGATTTTGAAAAATTGTCCCGTAAACGGCGCGATCAGAATCCAGTAAAGCAGGCTGATATTAAGTTGGAGATAGTTTTTCAAAATGCGGTACGCGGACGCGCAGAATGACAAGACGCGCGGATCGAAGAAAGCGGAAAGTTTAGCGGCTAGAAGGATGACCAACGCGGAATCGAGGACGGCCCGGCAGTCTGTCGGTATTGTTTGCCATCTAACAAGAATTAGACGGCATTTTGCGGTCTATTTCTGGCTTTCCTCGTATCCGCGCTTTCAAATTAGTCCGCGCTTACGAAAGTCGCCGAGGTTTCCGCCGGCGGAGCGTTCGATCATGTCGATCGTGAACTTAAGCAAGCAAACCTCCCAGGCATCGTCCACGCCCTGAATGACGGCGCTGAGTGGTTCCTCCGCCTCTTCCACGCGTCGCTTTGTCCGCGTGATAACGGCGTCAACTGAATCGCGGATCGTCTCTTCTGTGACATTCGTTTTGCGAAATTGAAATCCGTAACGCAGCACCGCGATGTTGCGCGCGTATTCGCGCAATTGATCGGCATAACGCTGCGCTTTCTCGCCGAATCCTTCGAGCAGCAAACGACTGAAATGTTCCGGAGTGAGAATTTGCGGGCGCTCGGCGTGAATTTTCCCGTTGCGAATCCGGACCTGATCGACACGGTCCATCAACTCGGAGATGAGATAGAAGTGAAAGCTCGTCGTGCCAAACGTTGCGATCTGCTGCTCGGGCGCGAGAATCACCTGGGTGTTCTCAATCGCGTAATCAAAATCGTCTTTTCTCATCATCGAAGCGACAATGTAAGGTAGCGCTCGCTTCTGGCAAAACGAAACGCCGTGGTTCGGTTTCTGAGGCCAATCGCCCTTACTGTGCGATCGGAATTGCCATCCCTGGCACCGAGCGTCTGCGCCATCGCATAACGGCTTCGCCGGTAAAGATCGCGAGAGCGATCCAGATCAATGCGAAGGTGATGAAATGATTGCGCGTGAATGGTTCGTGGTAAGCAAACACGCCGAGGAAAAATGTGCCGGTCGGGGCGAGGTATTGTAAAAAACCGAGGGTGGTAAGGCGCAAATGCTGGGCAGCGTGCCCAAACCAAACCTGCGGCAACGCGGTGACAATGCCGGTGCTCACCAACAAGATCGACAGCGAAATATCCGCCGACCCGAACATTAATTGGCCGTTCGTGTTTAGGAAGATGAGATAGGCGATGGCCAGCGGAACGAGCAAAATCGTTTCGATAAACAAACCAGGAATTGCCGCCGTGCCGGATTTCTTCCGAAGCAATCCATAAAGTCCAAATGTTGTGCACAATGACAAGGCCACCCACGGAAAACGTCCATAACCAAAGGTCAGATTAAAAACGCCTAAGGTTCCGAGTAGAACGGAAACCAATTGCCATCGCCTCAGCCGCTCCCGCAGGAAAATCGCGCCAAGCAAAACGTTCATGAGCGGCGTCATGAAATAACCGAGACTCGTCTCGATGACGCGTCCTATGTTTACGGCCCAAATGTACAAAAACCACGTGATCGCGATCATCGCGCCGCTGGCCAGACAATAGAGTCTCGCACGTCGCGACCGAACATTGGTTTCCAGTTCGGTCCAGCGCCGTTGCCAGGTGAGCAGCGCGATTAAAAAGCTCGACGTCCAGACAAATCGATGGGCGAGAATTTCAGTGGCTGGCACCGCTTTGAGCAGTTTCCAATAGATCGGAACAAGTCCCCACGTCGTGAACGCCGCAATTCCGGCGATAAGCGCCGAAATCTCGTGCGATTTGCTCGATTGTTTCGACATATTGGCGATTCGATATCGATTGTAGAGGCGCTCGCCGCGGCGGGCGCCTTTTTTCCCGATTCGGCGGCGGACAACGTCGCCGCTACAACGCCCGGATTACGCCCAGGCGACATTTGAAAATCAATCCCGTCTCGACCGGATAATACGTCTCTATGGCTCCGACTTCGAGAAACGGCTCCGACTTCGAGAAACGGAGTCGACACACAAGTCTACCGAACTTCTGGTTGCCGCTTACGGCTGATTATTCTGGGATTCCCCCTGTTTGAAGAGCGCCAGATATTCGCCGTAACCTTCTTCTTTCAATTTCTCCACCGGAATGAAACGCAACGCGGCGGAGTTTACGCAGTAACGTTGCCCCGTTGGCGCGGGGCCATCCCCAAACACGTGACCGAGGTGCGAATCGCTCTTACTCGAACGAACCTCGGTGCGCTCCATTCCGTGAGAAGAATCCTTTTTTTCCACCACTTTGTCTTTCGAAATCGGCTTGGTGAAACTGGGCCAGCCGGTGCCGCTGTCGAATTTGTCGAGCGAGCTGAAGAGCGGTTGGCCAGTGATAAGATCAACATAAATTCCGGCCTTGTGATTGTCCCAATAGGCGTTTTGGAACGGAGTCTCGGTGCCGCATTCTCGCGTCACATGATACTGGTCTTTCGTTAACTTCGTTTGCAACTCGGCGTTGCTCGGAACTGCTTTCGTTGGATTCATTTTCTCGGCCTCTTTTTTCTGTCCCTGAGCATACCCGAACAAAATCGAGCCGACAATCACAACAGTGGCTCCGAGCAAACCGAACCATAAGGTTTTGTGCGACCTTCGCTTATATATCAATCGCGTGCTGTTCATTCCCAATCTCCAGCGTTTAGATTTAGACCGATGCCCGCGCGCGCCCGTTCACTTCGGGCAAGCTTCCCGGCAGATGCGCGGGCGCGAGGTCGATCTCCTTTTATTCAATTCGTAACCGAGCTGAAAAATGGCCGGGCGCAACTTCTTTCAACACGATTATCGGTGTAGTGCATTTTTCCTCTGCGTATTCGCAGCGTGGCACGAATGGACAATCTTGAGTCGGCGTTGAGAGATCAGGCGGGGAATCCGGGATCGCGATCGGCTTGGGCGCGAAAATGGCTAGTCGACATCCTGTCGCCCAGCTTCGGGGACGCGAATGTAGCGACGCAGCCCAATTAATCCAATCGGCGCGACCGATGCCGCGAAGGCAAAGATAAGCCACATCGTTCCCGAATGCCGAGGACCGTGTGCGGGACAAAACGCAGCCAACAACCATCCTCCCGTTCCAACGAGCAGTTTTCCGATAAGAAAGGGAATATACGAGAGCGCGCCATAGGACGCTTCCTGACCTCTTGGAGCAATTGCGGCTGCGTACTCATAGACGCGGGGTGAGTAGAAAGCTTCGCCGATTGAGAATATCGATATGTAGATCCCGATCATCATGTAGTAGGGGTGAATGCTCCCCTGTACTCCTAGATAACCGTGACCAATCCATTGCCCGATGAAACCTTGGGCCGATCCTTGAAACCACGAAGTCGGTAAGGCCATGACAAAAACAGATGCGGCGCAAATCGCTCCGCCTACGACCACCATTCTGTAGGCTGAATATTTTTGCGTGAGCGCGCCAATGATTGGCACCAGAATGATGATGAGAATGTAATTGATATTCGAAAGGTGACCGATCGGAGCGCCATTCCCTAGCTCGCGGATACCGAACTTCGGAAACACGTAGTCCATTTGCAGAAAGATGAGCTTCAGAAATCCGATTAAGAGAAGAAAAGCAAGAAGCCGATAAAAACCGGATTGACCCAGTAGCCGCTTAAATAACGCGAGAGTATCGAGGGCAGTGTCGCGGACTGTTAACCAGATGCTCTCCCAAAACCTACCGGCGGCGTATAGCACTGGCTCCGCCGTGAACTTAACGCCTTGGTCTGTCGCTTCAACTCCTCTCCTCAGAAAATAAATCGTTGGAAGAAGCAGTATCTCGAAGCCAAGGCTTACCAGGAACAACGTCCGGTAGGTCGTTATGTGCAATCCAAGGAGATTTAAATAGCCATACTCGCCTAACGAGTGGCGCACATAGTCGAAAATGCTGCCAGCAATGAGATAGCCAACGTTCATGACCATGTAGATCATCGAGAAGGAGATCGACCGTTGCCGCACAGTCGAATAGCGGCGCGTGGCGGCAATCAGCACCGGCGTTCCGAGCGCCTCCCCGATCACTAACGGAAACAACCCGCCAGCAAGCGCCAGCCAAGGTAGAGTCGTAAACACCATCATCGAGCGAGCAATCAGACAGATAATGACACCGAGAAAAAAAGTTCGGCGAAGACCGAGCGCGTCGGTGAGCGAGCCCGCCAACAACGTGAACACGGTCATCGCCGGTGCCCAAACCCACCCGATCAAAGCCCCCGCTGCTTGATCGCTGAACCCGAGATCTGACGAAAGCCATAAAATCAACGTTTTATTCGTGATCGAGTAGGCGGAGATGATCAGGAGCTTTATCAAGAACGTGAGCCACAACTCGCGTTCAGCTCCCTTGAGCACCGTGAATTTCGCGAGAAAGCCTGTCGCTTCGATTGGAGCAACGCTGTCTTCCGGCACGAAAGTCTCTTTGATTGCTTCTCCCACTGTTCGGAACGTCAGTTACAACATTTTCGCCACAAATTCCCGCCCGTCGAACGGCGCAAAGTCGTCGATCTTTTCCCCCGTGCCAATGAAGCGCGTCGGAACACCAAGTTCCTCCTGAATTGCAACGATGATTCCACCTTTGCCGCTGCCGTCGAGTTTTGTGACGATCAAGCCAGTAAGGCCGATTGAACTTTGGAATTCGCGCGCCTGGCTAAGCGCATTGCCGCCGGTGGTTGCATCGACCACCAACAGCGTTTCGTGCGGTGCGTCCTGGTCTTGTTTGCCAAGCGTGCGCTTCACTTTTTTCAGCTCGGCCATGAGATTCGTTTTTGTGTGCATTCGGCCGGCCGTATCGCAGATAAGAAATTGGATCTCGCGCTTGACCGCCGCTTGATACGCTTCGTAGCAAAGTGCCGCCGGATCGGCGTTGTATTGCCCGCGAATCATTTCAACGCCAAGTCGCTCGGCCCAAATGCCAAGCTGCTCGATGGCTGCAGCGCGAAAAGTATCAGCCGCGGCGAGCAAGACCCTACGTCGATCTTGCTGAAAGTAATGAGCGAGTTTCGCCGTCGACGTTGTCTTTCCGGTTCCGTTTACGCCCAGGAGCAAAATCACTTTTGGTTTGCCATTGAGCGGCCGGATAGCTGCCGGGTTACTCGGCAAAATGCGGGCAATTTCCTCGCGCACCACTTTTACGACATCGTTTATGCCTATCAATGACCAGGCTTCGCGGTCTTGGAGGGTTTTGATGATTCGAGTTGTCATCGACACACCGAGATCGGCGCGAATAAGCGACTCTTCGAGCTCATCCCAATCGATCGGTTTGTTCGCGAATGTTTGGGCGAGGGATTTAAAAAGGTCCATATCGATGAGCCGTGAATCGAAATTCGAGAGCCGTGAATCGTTGTGACGATGTAACGAGTGACGAATTACGAATCTCGTTTCGTCACCGGTTCACGCGCCGGGCGGTCCAAGTCTTTTCGTATCCGATCGAGAATGCCGTTGACGAAACGTCCCGATTCGGCGCCACCGAACATTTTCGCCAGCTCGATTCCTTCGTTGATCGAAACGATCGGCGGAATGTCGTCCCGATAAAGCATTTCGTAGATGGCAAGCCGCAAGACGTTGCGATCGACCGCCGAGATCCGATGGAATTCGTAATTCTCGCAATAACGCCGAATGCGCTCGTCGATTTCTTGGAGATGCGTCACCATCCCTTCTATAAGCGGTTGCGCAAACTCGCGGACGCGTGGCGTCGCCGGACAAAATTCCCAGAAATCGTCGATCTGCTCCGGCCCTTCGCCATGTTGAAGATCGCGCCAGAAATGGTACTGGATGGCCGCTTCGCGCGCCTTTCGCCGTTTTCCCATAAAAATTATTTTCTGCGAAGTTTTGACATCACATCAGCCATTTCCACTGCGGCGCGCGCAGCCTCAGTCCCGCGATTGATTTTATTTTCGAGGCAGCGCTCGCGCGCTTGAGTTTCGTTGTCGAAACTGAGGACAGCGTTGATGACGGGTACGCCATGACCCACTGCGATGCGTTGCAACGCGTCGGTGACCGAGCGGCTCAGATTTTGTGCGTGGTCCGTCTTTCCTTTCAAAATGACACCGCAGGCGATCAATGCGTCCGCCTTTGCCTGCGATGCCAGTTCACGGACAACGACTGGAATTTCGAATGCCCCCGGCACTCGCTGAACAGAAATCGCCGCGCTCGGCGCAAGCGTACGCAATTCTCTATCGGCGTGATCGACCAGACCCTGCACGTACGGTGCGTTGAATTGGCTTGCGATGATGATGAACTTGCGTTTCCCTCGCATACTGCGGGGCCGGGCCGGAGTGACATTGGACATTTAGCAATGACGAATGACGAACGACGAATGACGAATCAATAACGAAGCCCGAATAAACAAAGGTTTCTCTTCCGGCTTCGACTTTTTTTCCATTCCTTCGACATTCGGCATTCGGATTTCGTCATTTGCCGGAAAGCCGTGGAATTGTGCTGCGAACTGCAAGATCGACATAGCAGGTGGGGTCCTACAACAGGTGGCCCATCTTCACTCTCTTGGTCTCGAGATATTTTGCATTGTGCGGATTGGCTATGCTCCGAATTGGCACCTGCTCTATCATCTCCAGGCCGTAACCTTCGAGTCCCACAACTTTCTTCGGATTATTGGTCAGAAAACGGAACTGGCGGACCCCGAGATCGAAAAGGATTTGCGCGCCGAGGCCGTAGTCGCGCAAGTCGCTTGGATACCCAAGCTTCGCGTTTGCCTCAACTGTATCGAGTCCTTCCTCCTGCAACTTGTACGCATGAATTTTTGCTGCCAATCCAATACCGCGTCCTTCCTGCCTCATGTAAACCAGGACGCCGGTGCCTTCCTCTTGGATTTGCCGAAGCGCAGCGTGCAGTTGATTTCCACAGTCGCATCGCCGCGAGCCGAAAACATCGCCGGTAAGACATTGGCTATGCACGCGCACCAGCGTTGGCTTGTTCTTGTCGATCTTGCCTTTCACGAGCGCGAGATGATGCTGGCCGTCGAGCTTCGCCCGGTATAAGTGCAAATCGAACTCGCCGTAATCGGTCGGCATCTTCACGATCTGCTCCAATTCCACCAGCTTTTCACGGACGCGCCGATACGCGATCAGGCTTTGAATCGTGCAAATACGCAGACCATGTTTCTTGCGGAATTCCATTAACTCCCCTAAACGCGCCATGGTTCCGTCGTCGTGTAAAATCTCACAAAGCACCCCCGCCGGTTGCAGGGCCGCCATCCGGGCAAGATCAACAGCCGCCTCTGTGTGGCCGGCCCTCCGCAACACGCCGCCATCTTTCGCTCGCAACGGAAAGACGTGTCCCGGTTGATTGAGATCTTCGGGTGACGATTTTGGATTGGCGATTGCCAGGATTGTCGTGGCGCGATCATAGGCGCTGATGCCGGTGGTTACTCCACGAGCTGCATCCACAGACACGGTGAAATCGGTGCGATGCGTTTCGCGGTTTTGCGCCACCATGCGTTGCAAGCCGAGTTGCTCGGCGCGTTCGTTTGCGATCGGCACACAGATCAACCCGCGCCCGTGAGTAGCCATGAAATTCACAGCTTCCGGCGTCACTTTCTCTGCCGCCATGACGAGGTCGCCTTCGTTCTCGCGATCCGCGTCGTCGGTTACGATTACCATGCGCCCTTTGGCGATGTCGCTCACCACATCATCGACCGTGTCGAACTGAAATGTCTCCTCCGTCTTGGCAGTCATCGGAACCATACCATTACGTCCCCCGCCGCTCTGAGCAACCGTTACTCTTGGTCGCGGATTGGTTGAAGCGTTAAACCGTTGAAGCGGACAATTCGCAACAAAGAAGCACAATTCACTGCCGCTTTAGCCCCTCAACGCTTCAGCGGTTCGACGGATTTATTTCGACCTTGTCGCGACAATCGCTTCCGGCCGATACATGTCGTGATTGCTACCCTGAAACTCTGCTTTCAGTTTCACTTTAAATTGCGAAAGATCGACCAGGTCCCAGCGGGTAAAGTTCCAACGGTTATCTTTTCGGGGTTCGTGCTCGAACCCGCCGATCAAATGGACGGCGTCATCGCGCACTTTGTTCGTCGCGATCTTCGGTTCGAAATAGAAGGTTCGAAAACTGCTGTCCCGACTGCCAACTGCATAGAGTTTCGGATCAAGATAAAAGACGCGCGTGCTCGCAAGATCGACAATCCGAAGGTCGGGATAACCGGAGCGCTGAATTTTGCCACCGGCAGTCCGAGGAAAATCGCAGCTCAGTCCGGCCGTGGTATTCAACAATTCTCGCAGCAAATCCTCCACCTGACTACTTACTTCGTTGATGCGTGCGGCCTTTTGAATCGGACTGTCGGATGCATTCATCCGCCGCATCGTCTCATCAAGCGCTGCACTGATCTGTTTGATTACACGTTCGTCGGTTTCGTTTTTTCGATCGAAAGCGAAAACATGTTTGCCCGTGGTGTCGAGAATCACCTCGCTAAATGCGATGCCGCGCAGTTGTCGGTCTTCGTCGAGCAACCAGGGAATCAGTTGGTCGACCGGCGCTGTGGCCTGGGCTGTCGCCGGGATCGTTGACCGCGGCTCGGTTGCCCTGCAAATTGTAATCGTCGCAAAGAAAAAAAGCGCAAAAGCACGAAGCATTTCCGGATTGAAAATCCCTGCGCCATTTTCAGCAAGCGCAAACAAATTACGGACATGCTCGTTCCGTGCTGTGATTTCCCGGTCGATCGGCGCACCTCCCGCGGAGCCGTGAATTCGTCAGCTCGTCAGCCTCTCGCCCGGTCGGCTCTGATCTGAAAATCCTTGATTAGGGCGGTGCTATTTGCTGCGATAGCGCTATGCCTAAGTATTGGATGATCAGTGATCGCAATGCGGGCGGTGCAGGCACCGAACGAAACGCAAACGGGCCGGCTTATTTTGTCAGCGATAGCAAAAGAAATCTTCACGATATCGGCAACTGGGATCGGATCTCCTTTTCACAATTTCGAAAGGCGATTACGGAGGCCTGCGAAACCTTCCCCGACCTTCCGCAAGATCAGCAGGAAGAGGAAAAACATCTCGCGTTATGCGTCCACGGGTACAACAGCGGTTTTGCAAACTCGGTCGATTTCTATACCCGTGTGTCCAACGGCCTCTTTTCCGGCCCAAGCAGCCTTGGCGTCTGTGTCCTCTTTACCTGGCCATCGAAAGGTCAGGTTTACGATTATCTTGCAGATCGCGCCGGAGCGCGCATGTGCGCCAACGATCTAGCCGATGTCCTTAGCAAGCTCTACAACGTGCTGGCTCGTAACCAGACTGCGACCGCGGCCGATCCCAGCAAGGCTTGCAAAGCAAAAGTATCCATTATTGCCCACAGCATGGGGAATTTCGTAACGCAGATGGCGTTGTTCAATACCTGGAAGCGTAACAATCGTCCACTCGCCACCAGCCTTGTTAACCAGCTTCTCATGCTCGCTGCCGATGTGGACAACGATATCTTCGACAGCGGCGAACAAATCGGCGATGGGGACGGAGAAGGCATTGCCAATCTCACCTATCGGGTTACCGCCTTTTATAGCGGGCGGGATCCGGTCCTTGGCGTGTCCGCTGGGCTAAAGCATTTCTTCAAACGTCGCCTCGGTCGCAGTGGCTTGGATCGCGCGGCGGGAAATGGTCATGCCGCCACGCCGGACAACGTCTGGGATACGGATTGCTCTGAGTTCTTTGCCAGTAACGAAGGCGATATCCATGGCGCTTATTTCAAGCTTGATCAATATCCCGCAGTAAAAAAGCTCATGCATGAAGTGATGCGTGGAGTTGATCGTGGCGTGTTGGTCCATCAGCAACTCGCTTCGGCTAAATCATGGTGGCCGAACAAGGTCTAGGCAATGGGCCACTCGGTGTCTCTTCTATTGTGAATGGCGACCTTCACCCTCCCTAAAGGGTTCGATACAGGCTACTAGTCTCAGCCGACTCGCGGTGTAGGCTAATCGTTGTAAGCAGCTTTCCTGTCAGTTGCCCGGCCATTCTCTTCGCGCTGTCCGATGAAACGACTGACTGCCTTCTGACTGATGTTGTCGGTGCGAGCAAAGATCGCTCTTGCCCAAGCTGACGCCGGAAAGCTTTCCGAAAAAGATCAAGGGCAATTTTTCGACAATGCCATTGGCACCGTGCGCGGTTTGAAAACGCGCTCCTGAACCTGGATGCACGATTTCGCGCTTGCTCACCGAAGTGAGCATTGCGCAAAGGCGGAAAAAGGAAAATGCTAAACGGCAGCTGGGGAGCTCATCATGGATAAATCAGAGAAAATCTTTGTCGCCGGTTATCGCGGGCTTGTGGGTGGCGCCTTGATCCGCCGCCTTGAGGAAAAAGGCTTCAATAACCTGCCGAAGCGCGATCGGGTGCAACTTGATTTCGAGGACGAATCGGCCGTTGCGAAATTTTTCCGCGACGAAAAACCAGCAATCGTAATCCTTGCCGCGGCAAGGGTTGGCGGCATCAAGGCGAACAACGATTTTCCAGTCGAGTTTCTCCTCGAGAACTTACGGATCCAGAACAACATTATTCGTGCCGCTCACGAAGCCGGCGTGCGCAAACTTCTCTTCCTTGGCAGCTCCTGCATTTACCCCAAACTCGCGCCGCAACCGATTCCGGAAACAGCCTTGCTGGGGGGTCCGCTTGAGCCAACCGGTGAAGCGTACGCAATCGCGAAGATCGCCGGTATTAAACTCTGCCAAGCATATGCGCGCGAGTATGGCGCTAATTTTATTTCCGCAATGGCGACAAATCTTTACGGGCCGAACGACAATTTCGACCTGGAGACATCACATGTCCTGGCTGCGCTTTTGCGGAAGGCGCATGAAGCGAAAATGCGCAAGGCGCATGAGCTGATCGTATGGGGCTCCGGAAAGCCGCGCCGTGAATTTTTGCATGTGGATGATCTTGCTTCGGCCTGTCTCTTTCTGCTCGAGAAATATGATTCCCCGGAAATCATCAACGTCGGCTGCGGCGAAGATATCTCCATCCGTGAACTGGCGGAGTTGATTTGTGACGTGGTTGGTTTCGATGGTGAACTCGCCTGGGACACGACCAAGCCGGACGGCACACCGCGAAAACTTCTCGACGTTACCCGGCTGCATGGCTTGGGCTGGCAGGCGACGATCCCGCTCCGGGAAGGTATCGCGCAAACTTACGATTGGTTTTTGAAAAATTTGGCGCACTAGAGACTGGACATATCGATGAAAAAATTACGCGTTGGTGTTGTCGGAGTCGGCCATATTGGAAGCAACCACGCTCGTCTCTATGCCGAAATTCCATCGGCCGATTTTACCGCGGTCTACGATCTCGATCTTAACAGAGGGCACGTGATCGGGAGAAAGTTTAGCGTAGCAACGGCGAAATCGCTCGACGAGTTTATTGAAATGGTTGATGCGTCTTCGGTTGCGACGCCGACGAATACGCATCACGAGGTCGCGCGGTCTCTGCTTGCGCGAGGCAAACATCTACTGGTTGAGAAACCGATTACCGACAATACCGCGCACGCGGCCGAATTGGTGGAGCTCGCGGCGCGGAACGGACTCATCCTGCAAGTTGGCCATGTCGAACGGTTCAATCCTGTTTTAAACGCACTCGAAAAGCATCTGACCCATCCGCGCTTCATCGAGGCACATCGGCTTTCCCCTTATCCGGAACGCAGCACCGATATCGGTGTGGTTCTCGATCTTATGATCCATGATTTGGAAGTTATTCTGCATTTCGTGCGCTCGCCCGTGCAAAGCATCGATGCCGTGGGGGTGCCCGTTCTAAGCCGTGGCGAAGACATCGCCAATGCGCGCATGCGTTTCGAGAACGGGTGCGTGGCAAATGTCACCTCGAGCCGAATCAGTCCCGAACGGATGCGTAAGATTCGGGTCTTTCAGGAGGACGCTTATCTTTCGCTCGATTATCAAAACCAGAGTGGCGAAATCTATCGCCGTATCGGAGGGCGGATTGCGCGCGAGAAAGTCGAAATCGGACGCGAAGAACCGCTCAAGTGTCAACTGATGTCGTTCATCGAATGCGCGACCACAGGACGCGAGCCGCGCGTTTCCGGGTTTCAAGCGACAGCGGCGTTGGAACTGGCGGTCGAAATCACCAAGCGGATCGCCCCGAGTGTCTAACACAATCTATTTTGTCGCGGGCGAGGCCAGCGGCGACAATCACGGGGCGGCCCTGATGCGTTCGCTGCGCGAATCGGATTTCGATCTTAATTTCATCGGGCGCGGCGGTCCGCAAATGCGGGCGATCGCCGGCGCCCAATTGAAAAATTGGATCGGCGATGCGGCTGTCCTTGGTTTGTGGGAAGTGATCAAGAAGTACGGTTATTTTCGCCAAAAGTTTCACGAAACGCTTAACGAAATTGAGGAGAACAAAGCCGACGCAGTCGTCTTGATCGATTATCCCGGCTTCAACTTGCGCCTCGCCCGAGCATTGCGAAGGCGATCAGCAAAACGAAAAATAATTTACTACATTAGCCCGCAAGTTTGGGCGTGGAACCGCGGTCGAATTAAAAAGATGGCGCGTTTTCTCGATCTCATGCTCTGCATCTTTCCTTTTGAGGCCGAGCTCTATAACAAGTCCGGGCTCCGCACGGTATTTGTCGGCCATCCAATGGTCGAGAGATTGCGAGTTCGCAAACTCGATATCGAACGCGATGCAAACTTAATCGGACTTTTCCCGGGCAGCCGTCGCCGCGAAGTGCGCAAGATTTTTCCGATCCTGATCGAGACCGCGCACGAGCTGCACAAACACAGAGCAAACTTGCGTTTTGAAGTAGCGGCGGCCTCGGAGGCGCTTGCGAGCGAGATTTCGGATACCCTGGCAGACGCTTACCTGAAAGAAGGACTCTTTCGCGTCGTTACGGATGAAACAGCTGCGACCATGCAGCGTGCTTCTGTCGGGATCATTGCTTCGGGGAGCGCGACGCTGGAGGCGGCATTTTTTCGGCTGCCATATGCGCTGATTTACAAGGTCGCCTGGCCGACCTATCTGGCGGCGCGACTCGTTGTGAACGTGAAATATCTCGGCATGCCCAACGTGCTCGCGAATAAAGAAGTAGTGCCGGAATTCATTCAACATCGAGCCAAACCCAACACGATCGTGAAAGCTGTTTTGCAACTGATCAATGATCCGGCCGCGCGAGACCGAATGATTTCCGAATTCGATCGAATCGTTGCTAAATTGGGCGAAGGCGGAGCGAGTGAAAAGGCCGCGCGAGCAATTGTCGAAGAATTGGGCGCGACTTAGATGGCTATTTACCAACCGTATTCTAGCATCGAGCCGAAGCTGACCTGATGAAATTTTGGGATATTTCGCGGACACTCTCGAACGAAGTCGCGCCTTGGCCGGGAGACACCCCGTTTCAGTTTCAGCTCACAGGGACAATTGCAGAGGGAAGCTCGGTCAACCTTGGCGCGATTAAAACGAGCGTGCACAACGGTACCCACGCCGATGCCCGGTTTCATTTCGAGACCGACGGCGAAACGATCGAGAAAGCGCCGCTCGAAACTTATATGGGGCGCGCGGTAGTTGTCGATCTTGCGGAAGCTTTCTTGGGGTCGAGCGGAAAGCATTTGATTACAACCGAGGATCTTCGGGCGTATTCTGAAGAAATCGCGGGGACGTCACGGCTTCTCATTAAAACCGGTCGATGGAGCGATTCGTCGATTTTTCCAAATCAAATTCCTGTGATTGCGGCTGATGTTCCACAGTGGCTGCAGAAAAATGGAGTCAAACTCCTGGGGTTGGACCTGCCGTCGGTGGATGAGGTTGATTCGAAGTCGTTGCCGAATCATCACGCACTCGCTCGTGCCGGCGTCGCCATTATTGAATCTCTCGATCTGAAAGATGTCGGGAGCGGCATTTATAATCTTGTCGCGTTGCCGCTAAAGATTGCCAGTGCCGACGCCGCGCCAGTGCGGGCGGTCCTTTGGCGCGACTGAGGTCCGCCAGCGAACATGGAACCTTCCTGGCTGGAGAAATTTCTGCAGAATAACCGCACGCCCTGGATCGTTGGCACGCTGACAATCGCCTTATTTTTAATCGCGAATCTGCCGTGGCAGCTCGACGATTACGATCAGGCCAAACAGGCGTTCACTTCCTTTGAGATGGTCAAGGAGGGGCGGTGGTTCTATCAGCAAACGCCGCACGAACACCTGGCGACGAAGCCGCCGCTGGTCGGATGGATCTCGGCCGGTCTTTTTGCCGCAACGCGATCATGGGATGTGGCGTGGCGTTTGCCATCCTTCGTCGCGGCGATTGCGATGTCGATCTTGCTCTTTCGGGTCGCGGCGGTGGCTCACGGATCAGTCGCTGCTTTGATTGCGCTCAGCGCGTTCGGACTGAATCTGCTGAGTCCGCGTCTGGCCACTCTTGTCCGCACAGACATGCCGCTGGCGTGCCTGATTTTTCTGATCGGCTTGCTTATCTGGCGGAAAATTCAAAAACAGGAAGTGTGGATACCACGAGATCGATTCTTAATCTTCGCGTCGCTCACCGCTGCGCTGTTGATCAAGGGGCCGATTGTTTATGCGTTTCTACTTCCCGGCATTGCGCTGTTTCAATGGTGCCATGGTAGGGTCGGCGCGCTGCGCCGACCGGACGCCGCGGCACGGCGTGCCTACCTGCAAGATCACAACAGTGCCTGGTGCGGCTGGTGGCCCTGGCTCGCTTCGCTCGGAATTTTTCTTTTATGGGTCGTGGGTGGAATTCTTTTTCAGCCTGGCTTTTTCGATCAAGTTGTAATGCGCGAATTCGTCGCGCGTTTCGGGGAAACGATTCATCGAGCGCAACCGTTTTATTTTTATCTGCCGCATCTGCTGCACAAATTTGCTCCATGGAGCGTG
>QHOQ01000039.1:4643-5156 GCA_003219355.1 Verrucomicrobiota bacterium | reverse complement strand
CTTCTGCCTCCTTCTCGTCGCTCTTCTTTTCCGCCTCCGCACCGCGCAGGAACCCGACATCTGCGAGTGCAGCTCCACTAAAGATAATGCCGCTTTTGAGAAAAACTCTGCGATGAAAAAGCCGTTCGTCTCGATCTCGATCTTGCAGATTTCGTTCAGGCTTCATCGCAAATGACAATCGCATCTCATTTCTGCGACGAGCGCATTGTCCGTGAAAATATCAGCGGCCGGCAGAAATCTTGCGCCGGCCCAAGTTGCTTATCGCCGCATAATATGAATGGCGAGAATGCGGCTTTGATGACGTGCCAGCAGATAATCGATAAAATCGCCAATGATTGAATGCGGTTTGTGCCCGAGCTTCGTCACAACACGGCAGGTGAGAACCCCGGTGCGGCCGTGCCATTCGAGATTAATCGCGCCATGGGCGGTTTCGCTGTGAATTTTGGCCCAGCCGTGCGGACGACCCGGACGTTGATGTTCCGTGGGAATCAAATCAAACTTCCGTAGTTGCGG
>QHOQ01000039.1:0-4563 GCA_003219355.1 Verrucomicrobiota bacterium | reverse complement strand
CAGCAGGAAATCAGCTTTTTGGCAATGCTTGTTTAAGCCTACTCTGGCCGTCGCCATGCGAGCGACAAAATGCGCAAGAAATCGTATCCGGTCGCGCTTCGCGTAGTGAAGCGGCTAGAGCAGCGAACGGAACATCACATAGACGTCGACGTATCCCTTTTCCGGATGCCGAAAAGCGCCTGGCAAATTACCGACGATTTCAAAACCGAGCTGTTTCCACAGTCGAATAGCTGCCTCATTTGTCGAGACAACAAAGTTAAATTGCATCGCCCGAAAGCCAAGTCGACGCGCCTCACTTAGACAGTGCTCGCCCATGTGTTTTCCAACCCCGAGCCCATGCGCCTTTGGTGCGACCATAAAAGCGGCATTCGCAACGTGCGAACCGCCACCAGATTGGTTTGGCCTCAGAATGTACGTGCCAACAACATGTCGATCTTGTTCGGCAACGTACGTATGCGTATCGGCTCGAAACCAGTAAGCGAGCGCTTCGTCGCGCGACATTTTTGGATCGAACGCGTAGGTGTCACCCGCTGTGATTACGGCGTGAAAAATATTCCAGATCGCGTCGCCATCCGCTTCTGTTGCTTGACGAATATTCAGCACGAGAGAAAAGACCTAACGAGCGAAGATCGACATCACGTAGCCAGGGCGAACCAGGCGGCGATAGCCGCGAGTTTCTGTTCGGCGCCCCATGGCGGCCCGCGCCGGATCGGCCCCGCCCAGACTTTGCCCGAAACCAAGGGCCGCCTGATTTGTTTTTGATTTCAATCGGCGGCGCGTCGTATTCGGTTAGTCCTTCAAGAAATAAACATCCGGTTTGTCGCTCACTCCAGCCTTCTGCATTGCTTGACGTAAATCGTCCGACGCAGTGAACGCTTTGGCCTTGTCGAGATCTTCCGTCGAAAAAAGCAAGATTACTTCGTTCGGATCGTCGGCGTTGCGTAAAAGATGTTCTTCCTTTAGCCCTGCGTTCTGCCGCGACGGCTCGTGCGCGTCATAGACCGGTTTCCATTTGGCGAAGTCAGCGACCTTGTGACGTATCAGCATGTGCATCATAACCACTCTCCTTTTGTTGCTTGTTTATCGCTGCAGCCGAACGAGTCAATGCCGTTTAAAGTACTGCACTGCTCTTTCGTGTTCCTTCGCTGCAGCTTTCGTTTTGAACGTTCCTAAATTTCTTCGCTTTCCGGTCTTGGGATTCTTCTTCCGAGAATACAATCGATAACCGCCGGATTTAAGTTTTCTGATCATATGGATTCACTAGTCCCCCGTTGAACGCAGACGCAGATTTTGCCATCGCGTGTCTCCACCTGAAAGCTTTTCAGATCTACTTTAGCCGGTCCCTGGGTGACCTTTCCGGTGCGAACGTCGAAACACGAGTTATGCCAGGGGCATTGCACGTTGAAGCCCTGAAGATCGCCTTCGGAGAGCGGTCCGAAGCGGTGCGTACAAAACTCCTGAAACGCATAAAAGTTTTTGTCGATCTTCGCAATCGTTATCACCTGCCCGTCAATTTCGACGCGCAACGTTTCTCGCTCGCCCAGGCGGTCGGCTTCCGGGATCGGCACGAAAGCAAGTTCTCCATCGTTTGCGACATTCGTCGCAGACAGGTGAAGCGTGTTTTCCGGCGTCGGCGTGCGCCGTTTGTGCCGGCCGACGCCAATGCCGTCGTCGTAAATGAGACGGCCTCCCAAATAACCGGAAACGGAGAGAAGCGTGATGGCGATAAAGGACAGAATCAGGGGCACCATCTGAATTTTTGGATCGACCAGAGACGAGGAACGGACACCGAGGTTGATTCCGTAGAGCGCAACCACAATCAAATTCAAAGTCAGATGCGCTGTTGCGGTGCGTTTAGCGGGATGATCGCTGCGAATATCTGTGTAATCGACGAAGCCGGGGACTGCAGCGACGAGGGCGGTGATAACTCCGAGGAGCATCGCATAAAAAGAATCACGGACCAGATCTGGCGCCGATGGCAACGCGAGACTCGCCAGATCGAGCAAGAGACTCAAGAGAAACAGCCCGATCGGAAAGTGGACCAGCATCGGATGGAGCGGATGCCGCAGCGGTTTACCTTCGAGAAAATCCTTCAACATGGCTTGCCTCTATTCCGGCGGAAGATTCGCGCCAGCGGCTTCGGCGATCTTCCGCCATTTCGCTTTCGACATTCGCGCGACGCTGATGCCGTAAGTGTAAACCATCCGTCCGCCCAGATAAGCTGAACCAATCAGCAATCCCGTGCCGATAAGCGAGAGCCCGAGCGGGATTCGGGCCACGGTCGTCGCTTCGCGGAAGTCTTGGATCCGCAGGCCGAAGTTAATCGCAAACAACAACGCGGCGACGAGATTGAGCATCATGTGATACAGCCCGATCTTCCATGCCGGCTTTTCTTTTTTAATACCGCTCCAGTCTAACACCCCCGTCGGAACGGCCAGGAGCGAGGCGACCAAGCCGAAAATGATGGCGTAAAATGACAAGCGGACCGTGGCGTTCCCACCAATTTGCCATTGCGACAAGAGATCGAAGATCAGTGCGCTCGGCCACATCGCCATCGGCACATGGACGATGATCGGGTGCAACGGATGATTCAGCCATTTTCCTTTCAATAAATCCAGCGACCATTTCATCGGGCGAAATTGCGCTTCTTATCTCAACCGTCACCGTTCATCTCGGGTGAAACGAAAGCACCTTCACCTAAATGTTCGCAGCGCGACCAGAGAGCGCGCGTCAAATTTCAGTCCCCAGCAAAACGAAAAGTGTCTAACGAGAAAGAGCTCAGCTACCCAGCACTTTGAAAATTACGGTGCGTTTATTTTCAGCGGTTGCGACAAGATACTGAGCTGGCTGCGTCGACCGGTTAGGTCACCGGGTGCCAAGAGAATCTTCCAGTGTGTTGTCCGCTTTATTAAGCATTTGGCGCTCTTCAGGGGTGAGATCGTCGCGGCACAGGTCCTTTACATCCTTCAGTGCATCGAGAAGCTCGTATAGCTGATCGGTGTGCGCCAGCGGTCCAGGATAAGCACGGAGCAAATATTTCAGCGGGCGAATCGCTCGGCGCTCACACCAACCGTCGATCAGCGTATCAAGAATCTTCGGAATATCCACGAAGTGACGAAGTCACCTAACAAGAATTAGACGGCAATTCGCAGTCTATTTCCAGATCCAACTTTGAAGTATAGCGCGAGCAACGCAGCGAGAAGCGTGAGATCCAAAGCCAGATGGCCGGAGAAGCTCCAGTTTTGGCTAGCGTGACCGAAGCACCCGCAGGTGATATCGAGACCCCGAACTTTTGCCGCGATCGTCGCGGCTGTGAAAACGCAAACGAGAGCGGTCAATATCGATAATCCACCTAGATAAAAACGGCGCAGGATCAGTGCGAGCCCGGAAAAGATCTCCAGCCACGGCAAATAAAAGGCGAGCCCTGCAGCAATCATCCAAGGAAGCATTTTGTAATTGTCGATGTCGCTGGCGAAACGAATCGGATCGAGCGCTTTGATCGCCCCGGCGTAAATGAAAATTCCGCCGACGACCAGTTCCACAATTCGCCAGACGAATTTCACTTTCTCGATTTGAGCCATTCTTCCCAGTCGCCTTGAAGAACGAACACATTTTTCAGTTGCGCTTCGTCGCGGAGCCGGCGCGCCACTTCGCGGCTCGCGTTACAGCTTTGGCTGCTGCAGTAGACGACGACGCGCTTTTCCGGCGACCACATCGTTAAAAATCGGGGCAGCAATTCGTTCCAGCGATCTTCATTTAACAACACAGCGCCGGGAATATGTTCCCGTTCAAATTCCGCGTCGGGCCGCGCATCGACCCAGATCGTATTCTTATCCCAGGCGCGCGCTTGCGTCAGCGTCACCATTTCGGAAGCTGGAATCGGCGACTGCCACGAAACTTTGTCGTGAAAATAGATCGCCTCTCCCATTCCTGGAAGAAGCGCAAGCGCAGCCAGAATAAACGCCTGACGCACCAGCGAAGATCTCACGACCTACTGGGTTGCCGCCGAATTGGTCACACGCGCCATCGCATAAAATGTTTTCGTGGAACCCTCCGGCTGAATCGTCAGAGTCGCAGCCATGTTCCGGCTGGTATCGGTCGGTTGGATGTCGATCTTGAACTGCCCGTTACCCGTCTGCTCGACCTTTGTTTGAAAGTCCTGGCTGGATGAAGTGACCTTCAATAGTTTGACCGGAAAATCTTTGCTCGCGCGAACCACAATCGACTTTGGCTTGAGTGCCTCGCCCTGTCCCCAGAATACAAATGTTGGATTGATCTCAAGTTGTTGCGGGATCACCGCTTTGAGAGTGAGTACCGTGGTTGCATTAACCGGATCGTCGGTCTGAACCGTCACGCTCTTTACCTGGGTGCCGGTACGATCGCCAATTTTGAAGGTTGCAGTAATTTCGCCTTTTTCTCCGGGCGGCACTTCGTCCTTTTGAGATTGCGCAGCCGTGCATCCACAAGAGGTGTGGACGGATTTAAACCGGACCGGTTGGCTGCCGGTGTTCTGATATTTGAAATGGCCGACTGCCTCCTTGTCCCCGGCTGTCGGATGCAATT
>QHOQ01000059.1 GCA_003219355.1 Verrucomicrobiota bacterium | reverse complement strand
TGCTGGCGTGCTGGCGAACGATCTCGGTCTTGCCCGTTATTTCGAGACGGCAGCGCAGGGCGCAAGAAAACCAAAGAACGTTGCCAACTGGATCCTGAACGATCTGCAGAGTGCGTTGAGCAGCGCCGGCAAGACGATCGGTGATTGCCCGATTCCGCCGCAAGCGTTGGATGAGCTGGTCAATCTAATCGACAGCGGAAAGATCAGCGGCAAACAAGGCAAAGAGGTTTTCGCGGAGATGTTCGCGAGCGGAAAAGGAGCGAACGACATCGTCAAGGAAAAAGGGATTGAACAATTGAGCGACGCGAGCGAAATCGAAGCGCTCTGCGACCAAGTGATTGCGGCCAATCCAAAGCCGGCGGCAGATTTTAAAGCGGGCAACGCCGCGTCGCTCAATTTCCTGAAAGGGCAAGTGATGAAACTTTCCAAAGGAAAAGCCAACCCGCAGTTGGCCGGGGCGATTTTGGAGCGCAGGTTGAAGAACTGAAGAAGGGTTCCAAGCTCAACGTCCAATCTCGAAGCCAAATTTGTAACATCATCGTTCCCGTCGCTGATTTTGCGACTTGGGCAGGCAATGCGCCTGCCTTACAACACCTTTGAGAGGCCATCGTGAAAATCCTCATTGCGCCGGACAAGTTCAAAGGCTCGCTCTCCGCGCGCGAAGTCGCGGAAAATATCTCAGCTGGCCTGCGGGATGTTTTACCCGATGCAAAGATCGACATCGTTCCTATGGCCGACGGCGGTGAAGGAACTGCCCAAGTTATTGGCGACGCGCTCGGTGGTTCTTGGGTGAGTTGTGGCGCGCACGATCCGCTTGGCCGTCAGATCAACGCGCGCTACGCCTGGATTGAGCATCGCAGACTCGCGGTGATGGAAATGAGCGAAGCAGCGGGGATGCGCCGACTTTCTGAAAATGAACGCGATCCACTTAGCACAAACACATTTGGCGTGGGCGAAATACTGTTCGATGCGGTGCGCCGCACCGCGGATCAAATCATTATCGGGCTCGGCGGCAGCGCGACGAACGACGGCGGTTTCGGAATGGCAAGAGCGCTGGGATTTCGGTTTTTTAGCGGGAACGATCACGAGTACGAATTAAATAACGCTATCAGTGAGCTGCAAAAGCTGAGCCGAATTCAAAGGCCGGGAAATTTGTTGTTGCCGAAAATTATCGCGGCAGTCGACGTGCGAAACCCATTGCTCGGAAAGAATGGAGCGACGCAGATTTTCGGTCCGCAAAAAGGCGCGAGCGAGGACAAGGTCGACATCCTGGAGCGCGCGCTAACCAGACTCGCGGACGTTGTTTCAAAAGATCTCGAGATTGACTATCGTGACGAACCTGGCGCTGGCGCGGCCGGTGGACTCGGGTTTGGTCTGATGAGTTTTTGCGGGGCGAGGATTCGGCCTGGTTTCGATGTGGTGGCGGAAGCGGTCAAACTGGGAGCGAAGATGAAAGATGTCGATTTTGTCGTCACAGGCGAGGGCAGTCTCGATGCGCAAACGCTCCAAGGAAAAACGCCGGCCGGGGTGGCGCAGCTCGCACGAAGACTTGGCAAGCGCGTTTTCGCAATTGTCGGGCAAGCCGCAAACGATCGACCAGTGCGCGAAATTTTTGATGAAGTCTATGTTCTCGCGCAGCCGAGAATGAGCGTGAAGGAGAACATGGCGCACGCCGCGGAATTATTGCGGGAGAACGCGCAAGAGTTGGCAAAGAAATTGTAGCCGGCGCTTGTGCCAGGCGCCGGTTCGCTGGTTTTGGCGCCTAAAGCTACCGCCGCTACCGCGGAGCGTCCCTACCTTTTGTAAAATTCGCGGAACTGTTTTGCCGTCTCGACGTAGCTCCAAGCCCAGCGGGCAATGTCGTCTTGTTCGTCAAGACTGAGTGGACGGCGAATCTTAGCAGGTGAGCCCAAGACGAGCGAGCCGGGCGGAATTTTCGTCCCCATTGTAACAAGGGCATTTGCGCCAATAATGGAACGTGCGCCTACTTTTACATCGTCGAGAATGATCGCGCCCATGCCGACAAGCACTTCATTGTCGATCTTGCACGCATGGACGATGGCGCTGTGACCGACGGTGACCAACTCGCCGATAGTCGTTGGATAACCGGTATCGAGGTGGACTACAGCGTTGTCCTGAATATTCGAGCGCGGCCCAACGATGATACGGTTGATGTCGCCACGCAATACGGCACCGTACCAAACGCTCGATTCTTCTGCGAGCACGACATCGCCTACTACCGTTGCGCCTGGAACGACCCAAGCACTCGGATGAATCGTAGGCCCTTTTTTTAAGCGCGCCGCAATACCGGGGTGTCCAGTTAGCAGCGGATCTGGATCGATATGCATTTAGGGGCTAACGTCCAACGCCAAAGCCAAACGTCCAACATTGAATCATACGATGAGATTTCTTATTCTGGCGCTTCGATGATTGGAAGCGCCGCATGCCTCAAGTCCCTCCAGAAACATTGACGCCGTTTGTTTTTTCCGATCCGGCCGGCAAACGTTGGCCGCGTTTGCGACTGATTCTGCTCATTGCAGGAGTGCTCCTCTTTCTTGGGACTGTATTGTTTGTCCAAACGCTTTTTGTCGCGCCGCAAATGAGAGTGCCTTTCTCCCTGCGGCAGTTGAAAGGCCAGTTGAAAGCCCTCCAAAAGGAAAATCCGGCCGGACAATTCTCTCCAACTTCGCTGCTTTGGCAGAAGTTTGGCCAGGCACGACAAGCGGCAAAAAAGCTCGTCGTCCCAACGCCGGCGCCACCGGCGCGCCCCCGTAAAAAATCGCTGAACAGTGAGGTGCGGCTCGCGTTTTATACGAATGGCGATTCCTACAGCTACGCATCCCTCCAGCAGCACGCGGGCCAGATTACACATCTTTGCCCAGAATGGATGACGGTGATCAATGGCATGGGCGACTTGCAGATCGACGCGGACCCGCGGCTGCCGAAGCTCGCTGCAAGCAAGGGTATCGCACTCATGCCGCTGCTCACGAATCTGGTAGGAGATGCATGGCAGCCCGAAGCGATCGAGAATCTGGCGCACGGTCCGCAAAATCGGCAAGAGCGATTCATCAACAACGTGCTGGCGGTTTTGCGCAACGTGAAGGCGGCTGGCGTGGTGGTCGATTGGGAGCAAATCGATCCGGCCTACAAGCAAGACATCGCTGGATTGATCGACAAATTTGCCGATGCGCTCCACTACGATGACAAGGAACTGTGGCTCTGTGTTCAGCCCGGACAGGAGCTGGATTACATCGATTTCGAAAATCTCTCTGACAACGTCGATCGTTTTGTGGCGATGTTATTTGACGAGACGTCCGACATAGATTCTCCCGGCCCGCTCGGGTCGCGCTCGTGGTTCGAGGGCTGGTTGCACGTTCTGTTGGAAGATTCCGATACTAAACGATGGATCATAGCGCTTGGCAGTTACGGATACGATTGGACGATCGGCGAAAAAAAAGCAGAACTTATCACTTTCCCCGAAGCGATGAGCCGCGCCAACAATGCGGAAGTCGATGGCGCCGAAATAAAGGGGCCGAGTTACAATCCATATTTTTATTTTGAAGATGGCGACAAGGAGCATGCCGTCTGGTTTCTCGATGTCGTGACGTTTCTCAATGAGTTGCGGGAGGTGCGCGATCAAAAGGCAGGTGGATTTGCGTTGTATCGGCTGGGCAGCGAAGACCCCGCGATCTGGGACGCCCTAAGCGTGCCGCGCGATTTCAAGATCGACAAGCAAACGCGACAGTCGCTCGAAGTCTTGGAGGGCACGGATACGATCACTGACGTCGGTGACGGCGAAATTGTGACGGTCGATGAAAGCCGCTCCGATGGAAGGCGAAATCTTGCGGTCGATTCTGAAGGTTATTTGACAGGAAAATATGTGAAGTTTCCGGAGTTCCCGACGCTTTATCATCAAGGCGCAGGCGGCGAGCACCAGGTCGCAATCACTTTCGATGATGGCCCTGATCCGCGGTGGACACCAAAGATTTTGGACATTCTGAAGGCAGCAAACGTGAAGGCCGCCTTTTTCCTCGTGGGAGTAAACGCGGAGCGCTACCCGGGTCTTGTGCGCCGAATTGTCAATGAAGGGCATGAAATCGGGAATCATACCTATTATCATCCGAACCTTGCACTTTGCTGGCCTGAGCACGTACGTCTTGAACTGAATGCGACGCAGCTTCTGCTCGAAACGATTACAGGACGCGCGACAACGCTGTTCCGTCCGCCTTACGCGGCCGATACGGATCCATCGCAAGTGAGCGAGCTGGCCCCGCTACAAATCGCCCAAGAGCTCAATTATCTAGTGGTTTTGGAGAGCATCGATCCACAGGACTGGGCGAAACCGGGCGCCGACATCATCCTGCAGCGTGTGAAACAGCAACGCCGCGATGGCAGCATTATTTTGCTCCACGATGCGGGTGGCGATCGCTCACAGACTGTCGCGGCACTTCCGCGGATTTTGGATTGGTTGCACACTCGCGGGGACACGATCGTGGCGGTGAGCACGCTGCTTGGAACCACCCGAGATGCGCTTATGCCGCCTCTAGCGGAGAGAGGTCAACTGATGACACGAATTGTGAGCAACACGGGATTTCGTATCTATCACGCAACCGAAGAATTTCTCTGGGCGTTCATGATCGTCGCAACCGCGCTCGTGGTTGGGCGAACGCTTGTCGTGATCTGGCTTGCGTCTCGATTTCGACGAAAGGCAAAGGCCGACTTTGCGGAGCCAATCAGCGTTGTCATCGCCGCTTACAACGAAGGGAAAGTGATCGCGGAGACGTTACGCGCGCTTTTGACCAGCGACTACAAAGGCGAGATTGAAGTTATCGTTGTCGATGATGGTTCGCGGGATGAAACCGCATCTGAAGTTAAGCAAGCCGCGCGTGTGGATCCACGCATTCGCTTATTGCAACAGGAGAATCGCGGCAAAGCGCGGGCTCTGCAGCGGGGTCTCGCCGCCGTCCATCACGCTGTCGTCGTCTTTATCGATGCCGATACGCAATGTCAGCGCGACACACTGCCGCGCTTGCTCGGACCGTTTGCCGATGAACGTATCGGCGCGGTCTCGGGTCACGCCAAGGTTGGAAACCTGCGCACGTTCATCGCTCGGTGCCAAGCCTTAGAATACACTTGCGGCTTCAATCTCGATCGACGGGCGTATAATCGCTGGAACTGCATCACGGTGGTGCCAGGTGCGATCAGCGCCATCCGCAAGGATGCGATTGACCAGGCGGGCGGTCTTAGTTTGCAGACGCTTGCTGAAGATACTGACCTGACGCTTTCACTGCACAAACATCAACAAAGGATCGTGTACGTGCCCGATGCGATCGCGTGGACAGAGGCGCCAGAAAGCGTGCGCACATTGGCGCGACAACGTTTTCGCTGGGCCTACGGCACGCTGCAATGTCTTTGGAAACATCGCGACATGGTATTCAACTGGAACTATCGCGCGCTTGGCTGGTTTAGTTTGCCGAGTATCTGGTTTTTCCAGATCATCCTTGTGGCCGTCACTCCGATGGTGGATTTGTTTTTGCTCGCCTCGCTGCCGTTTGGTGCCTGGCGCGAGGTGATGCCATTCGTTATCACGTTCCTTGCCATGGATGTGATTCTCGCCACCCTTGCGTGCATTTTGGAACACGAACCGATCGTGCGCGCCTGGCGAATTCTCCCGATGCGCCTGATTTATCGTCCGATGCTCAGCTACTGCATCTGGAAGGCGATCTTGCGCGCGGTGAAAGGTGCATGGGTGAGCTGGGGCAAACTCGAGCGTACAGCCAGCGTACCAGTGCGCGCGTAGATTTTTCGATCTTCGCATCAATGAAACTGCCGAGACGCCGGCTCACATACATCCTGCCTGTGCGCCCGGCGAATGTCTTGTTAGTTCTTTTCCCGGCGCTGATGTCGCTGTCGGCGTGTCACAAGAATGCGCCGCCGCAAATACGTGTCGACCCAAATGGCCCGGTCGAGATTGTCATTCCCGAACGGGGCGCGTATACGGGCGCATTCATGGATTTTGGAGACGAGGAAGACGACGTGACACTGGAGATGATCGAGGATTTCGAAACAATGGTTGGCAAACATCAGGCGATCATCGCGTCATCGAGTTATTGGGGTGAGCAAAGTTTCCCGACAGCAAATTTGAACGTAGTCTGGCGACACGGTTCGCTGCCACTCGTTTTCTGGTCGCCGTGGGACCGGCCATACGAACAAAATCGTGGCCCCGACAAGTTTAATCTGAACGACATCATCACTGGGAAATGGGATGCTTACATCGACAAATGGGCCGATGCCGCGCGGGCGTTTGGTCATCCGTTAATTGTGGCTTTTGGCGTGGAAATGAATGGTGATTGGTTCCCGTGGTCGGGCATCAATTACGGCGGCGATCAATGGGATGATGCACGCGACAGTTGGAAAGGCCCGGAAAACTTCAAGGCGGCTTATCGCCACGTGGTCGATCGCGTCCGAGCGCGGGGAGCGACAAACATCAAGTGGATGTTTCACACGAACAATTATTCTTATCCGCTGGACACGTGGAACTTCGCGCCCGCGTATTATCCCGGCCCCGACTACGTGGATTGGTTCGGTCTGAGCGTCTATGGCCAGCAGTTCAAAGACGAGCCAAATCCGGATATCGGTTCACTTATGGATTGGCCGTACCAGGAAATGTGCGGCCTCGATCCGAAGAAGCCAATCATGATCGCCGAGTGGGCGACCGGCGAATTTCCGCTTTCGGTCAACGAGCCCGGTATCAGGAAAAATGAGTGGATCAAGCAAGGCCTCGACCTTTTTCGCACGCGTTATCCGCGCGTTAAAGCTGCTGTTTACTGGCATGAACGCTGGCAAAACCCCGATCAGTCCTACAGCAACTTGCGGGTCAATTCCTCCGTCGAATCATTGAATGCATATCGCGAAGGCGTCTCCAACGCCGATTGGTTAGGCAGTCTGATTCTGCGGGCGGTTCCGAAATCGACTGCAAAATAACGCTTTGGGATCGTCGAGGTCTTAACCCGGCACCCGGCCAGTCGCTCGGCGGAGTTTTCTTGTCGATCTTGAACAACTCGGCGTATAACGCTGCGCGTGAAGATTGACAATCTCACTCGAGCTTTCATCTCCGTTGCGTTCTTATCAGTCGCGACAGTTTCATCTGCGCAAACCACTTCTCCTGCTCCGACCGCGCCATCGCTCGAGCAGCGCGTCGCTGATCTCGAAGCTTATCTAAATAATTCAGCGCGTGGCGCCGATGCGGCAAATGCGGCGGTCGCCTCGAACGTTCCCGGGCCTGGTCCCGGCCACAACGCATGGATGATGACCGCATCGGCGCTCGTGCTTTTTATGACGCTTCCTGGTCTCGCCCTGTTTTACGGAGGTCTCGTCCGCGCGAAGAATGTTCTCTCCGTGCTCGCGCAATGTCTCGGCATTGCGGGTCTGGTCACGATTCTTTGGTGGGCCGCGGGTTATTCACTCGTCTTCTCGCGCGGTTCCGCGTTTCTCGGCGGACTGAAGTTCGTTTTTCTCCACGGCGTGGATGCGCGTCCGAACGGCGATTATTCGTATTGGGTTTCGCAGAATGTCTTCGCGATGTATCAACTCATGTTCGCGATCATCACGCCGGCATTGATCATTGGCGCGGTCGCGGAGCGGATGAAATTCGCGGCCGTGCTCGTTTTTGTCGCCGTGTGGATGTTCGCCGTTTATTTCCCGATCGCCCACATGGTGTGGGGAATCGATGGCTGGATGAATGGCCTCTGGAATCCGGCTGCGAAAATCACCGCCATCGATTTTGCCGGCGGAACTGTGGTGCACATGTCTTCCGGTTGGTCAGCGCTGGTTCTCTGCATTCTTCTAGGCCACCGACTCGGATTTAGAAAAGAAGTCATGGCGCCGCATAGCATGGTCCTTTGCATGGTCGGGACCGGATTGCTTTGGGTAGGTTGGTACGGCTTTAACGCCGGGAGCGCACTCGCCCCGGATGGAATCGCCGCAAATGCATTTATGACCACGACTCTGGCTACCGCTGTTGCCTCATTCGCCTGGGCGATGCTCGAGTATGCGCTGCGAGGCAAACCAAGCGTGCTCGGATTTTGTTCCGGCGCGCTCGGTGGGCTGGTTGTAATCACACCAGCGTGCGGATACGTCGATCCAACCGGCGCGGTCATCATCGGCGTCGCTGCTGGGATTGTCCCGTTCTTTGCCTGCACAAAACTAAAATCCTGGTTCCAGTATGATGACGCGCTCGACACGTTCGGCATTCATGCGGTTGGAGGAACGCTCGGCGCGTTTCTGACCGGAGTTTTTGCGACCGCAAACGTGAATGCAAACCTAACCAAACTCGCCGGCCGCGCGCTTTGGTTCGAACAATTGAAAGCAATCGCGATCACGATCGTCTTCGCCGTTGTCGGCAGCGCGGTCATTGGTGCGATCGTTCGCGGCGCAATCGGCCTGCGCATCGCGCCCGAAGTAGAGCGCCAGGGGCTCGACATCAACGAACACGGCGAAGAGGGTTATATCACTTCATGAGCACGTCGATCCACAGAGAATTGCCTAACGAATGAATCAGGAGATCGAACATCTCAGGTTGCTGTCGATCTTTCATTACATCGTGGCGGGCTTGGGCGTCTTCTTTTCATTTTTCCCGCTTCTTTACGCCGGCATGGGCACTTTGATTCTGTATGCTGTTTACCACCCCGGACCAAGTAATCAGAATCCGCCACCGCCGATGCTCGGCTGGTTTCATTGCGTCCGGCGTGCTGTTTTTCTGGCCGGTCTGGCAATGGCAATTTGCATCCTCCTCGCCGGTCGATCACTCTCGCGACGATGCCATTACTGGTTCGTGTTCGTCGTCGCCTGCATTGAATGCATGTTTATCCCTTTCGGAACAATTCTTGGAGTCTTCACCATTATTGTGCTCTCGCGTGAATCGGTGAAGGCGCTGTTTTCAACTGCAATGATGATGCAGCCGTCGAGTTGAAACCAAGCATCGCCGGCAAGTCGATGCGCCAGCTCAAGCGCAGCGTCCATCATCAATCGCCACAAAAAGACCGCTGAATGAAAGTTTGAGCAATTCTCTAGCCCCTTTCTAATGAGGACCTGAAATGTAGGACAAATGTCATGTCGAATACTCGGAACAGGACGAAAGGGATAGAGTATGAAGAAACATAGCTTGGCTGTCAGCTATGTAGTTCTTACAGCCGTACTCATTTGTCCATCTTTAGCGCAGAAAGGCCCGTCTGCCGCCGTTTATTCACAGAATCCGGAGGCCAACGCTCTATTTCTGAAGGCGCGAGAGTATTCCGGGAGGAGCGATCCACGCACGGGCGGCAAGCTCGCGAACGCACGGGAAGCGATCAAGCTTTTCGAGCAGGCGGTGCAGAAGGATCCGAGTTTCGCGCTCGCTTACGTGGAGTTATCCCGCACGTGGTTAAGTCTCGGCTATTCTGATCCCGACGGAGCAACGAACGAGGAAATCCTGCCGTCGGCGAGAGCGGCAGCGCTCAAAGCGGTGGAACTCGACCCGAAACGACCGGAGGCGCATCTCGGGTTGGCGTCGCTTTCGTACAGTGTTGATTTCGACTGGGACAGGGCCGAACGCGAATACAAACTCGCGCTTCAATTACAGCCGGACAACGCTCGGGCCAACGCCGGCTACGCTGCTTATCTAAGTTCGATGGGTAAGTTTAGTGAAGCTCTCGAACGAGCAGCCAAGGCAGACGCGTTGATGCCGTCTCTGAACGTGGATTTAGTTTTTGCTCGGACCTATTATTCGATGCGCCGCTACGCGATGGCTGAAGATTACTGTAAGAAAGCGCTTGCGAGGCAAGACAACGTGCTCGGGCATTTTTTTCTAGGCCTCATCCGTGTCGCCGAGGCGCAATACGACAAGGCAATCCCTGAATTCGAAACCGCCGCAGCTGGCCACAATGGCGGCGCAATGGCGGGACTTGCCTATGGCTATGCAATGGCCGGCCAGAAGGATCGCGCTCTGGAACTCCTCGCCAAACTGCATGCGGGTCGAGATTCGGGGCTGATCGTGGACTACCGGGTCGCCGCCGTCCATTTGGCGCTCGGGGACAAAGATCAAGCCATTGAATGGCTCAGGAAATCCTACGACGACCGCGAAAATTGGATGAACCAGTTAAAGGTCGATCCTGTCATGGATCCGCTTCGCTCCGATCCACGATTTCAAGAATTGATGCGAAAGATACATTTTAGCTAACTGCGTTCTGCACAGTGGGTAGCCAGTGCCTTGAGAAAGTTGCAAACGGATTAGACTCTGTCTCTCGGAAGAAACCGTAAGTCTTCATAGAGTTTTGGACAAAGCAGCCAGGCTGATTCAGCTTCTTACGCTTATTCCCAAGGCACGCCTTTTCTAATGAGGAGCCTGGAGCGTAGGATAAATGTCATATCGAATTCTCGGAACAAGACGAAAGACTTCGAAGAAAGACAGTAATCAGCATGAAGCAGTCATTTCTATGGCTTGCCGTCGGTGCCTTTTTCCTTGGTTCGGTAACGGTTTGTCGCGCGGAAGAGGCGGCGTCAGGCCGATGGGAAGGTTCAGTGCGGATTCCAGCGCGTGAGCTGAAGCTCGTTGTTGATCTTGCGCAGGATAGCCGCGGCTCGTGGAGCGGCTCCATCATTATTCCGGAATTGAATCTTAAGGGCGCACTCCTAACAGAGATCGCGGTGCAAGATTCCAGCGCGTCGTTCGCGATCAAAACTGCTCGAGGTCTTCAAGCAGCGTTTAAAGGCAGTCTCAACGCAGACGGCACTCTGGCCGGTAGTTTCGTGGAAGCGGGCAACACAGCACCGTTCGTTTTGAAGAAAACAGGACCTCCGCAAGTGGAAACGCCGCCCCAAAGCACTCCGATTAGCAAAGAACTGGAGGGCGAATGGAAAGGCGAATACGAAATGTACGGCTATCCCCGCTACGTCACAGTCAAGCTCGTCAATCGCGATGCCGAGGGAGCCGCTGCGGAGTTCGTAATTGTCGGCAGAAAAACGAATAACCTGTCTGTGGATCTTGTGACGCAGGAGGGCGATTTGCTGACAATCGATTCGCACGAGATCGGGATTAGCTATGAAGGACGCTTCGAGAAAGCAACGCACGAAATTAAAGGGACCTTTATCCAGGGAGCGATCGAATTGCCGTTGGTCCTGAGACGCGCGCAATGAGGAAGGCATGATGAAGATTTCGCGACCTATCCCTTGGTTAGCGGTCTTTTGCGTGGCAAATTTTTGTCAGGCACAGCCGATGTTTCGCGGAGACGCAAACCATTCGGGGGTTTACTCCGGGCCGGAGCCGCGCCAGTTCCATCGCGTTAAATGGAAGTTCCCAACGGGAAATCGAATTGTCTCTTCGCCGGTTATTCAGGGCAAAACGATTTATTTCGGTAGCGATGACGGCAACATCTACGCGCTCGATGCGGAATCCGGCCGGCAGATGTGGAAGTTCGTGACAAAAGGCGCGGTCTCTTCGACGCCAGCAGTGGCGAACGGTGTTGTTTACGCCACCAGTTACGATGGAAGGTTGTATGCGCTAAATTCCGAAACGGGCGCGACGAAGTGGAAGTTTACAACAGAAGGCGAGCGGCGGTTTGAAGCGAAAGGCTTGCACGGCATGCAACCCAGGAACCAAACGATCGCCGATCCATTCGATATTTATTTATCAAGTCCAGTGGTGGCGCAAAACACGGTCTATTTTGGAAGCGGCGACGGAAACTTGTACGCGGTGGACGCTGTCTCGGGCGAACTAAAGTGGAAGTTCAAAACCGGAGACGTGGTCCATGCGTCTCCCGCCTATTCCGACGGCCTGATCTACTTTGGAAGCTGGGATAGTTATTTCTACGCAGTAGATGCCGCGAATGGGAAAGAGAGATGGCGCTTTCACGGCGGCGAAGATCCCCTGATTCACAACCAGGTGGGCTTCCAGTCATCGCCCGCTGTCGTGAATGGTGTTGTTTATACCGGATGCCGTGATTCCAACGTTTATGCGCTCGACGCCGCTACGGGTAAGGAAAAGTGGCGCTCCAACAATGAATTGAGTTGGGTGAATAGCTCGCCGGCAGTGGTTCAGGGCAAAGTTTTCTTTGCCACATGCGACTCGAGTCTCTTCAAGATCGTGGATGCAGCAACCGGCAAAGAGTTAGTGAGACAGCAGGACAAAGCTTACATGTTTTCATCGCCAGCAGTGGTGGGAAATACCGTTTTGATCGGTGTGGTAAATGGAACGCTCGAGGCGCGTGACGTAAAGACCGGTGACCTTCTTTGGGACTACGAGGTCGAAAAATCAAAGGAGAACAAAGGTT
>QHOQ01000038.1 GCA_003219355.1 Verrucomicrobiota bacterium | reverse complement strand
CAGCGAAGCCGGGATCACGAATGTGGCTTTCGCGACAGCGAAATGAAAATTACGCGCAGCGCATCCGGTCTTCTCGGATTCGCGATGCTGCTTTGGATTGCAGGTGCCGGCGCTCAATCGCCGCCAGAAGTGCGTCGGGCTCGGCCGATAGATGAGCCGCCGGTTGCGCGGGCCCTGCCTTTCGAGGAGCCGCCAGCGCCAGTACCCCGCCGTTCGGAGCAGGAATCTTCTGAACCCGCTGCACGGGAAAGCGAAGCGCCCGACCAGCGCCAACTCGATTACGCGAACGCGCTCTTCACTCGCAAGCTTTATGATCTTGCCCTCCCGGAGTATCAGAAATATCTGGACGATTACCCGGGCCGCTCCGGCCGGGCGAACGCGTATTTTTCGCTCGGTGAATGCTGTCGAAATCTGAACCGTCCATCAAGCGCTCGCACAAATTTCCAGAAAGTCCTCAGTGATTATAACGACAGCGAGTTTGCTGGACCGGCTGCGTACGCGCTGGCCGAGATGGCTTTCACGCAGAAGGATTATGCTGCGGCTCTTCCGCTCTTTCACCGCTCGGCGGCAAAATCAAAGGAATCAGCCGTGGCGCTTTCCGCGCGGTATTTCGAGGCGCGCTGCCTCGAGATCCTCGGCCGCAAAGATGAAGCCTCTGATATTTATCAGGAGGTTGCTGAGACTGGAAATCCGAATCCGTATCGCGAGGACGCGCGATTGACGGCAGCGTCCATTCTCGTTGGGCGTGGCAGAAAAATCGATGCGCTGAAGCAATACGAAGCTCTTTCAAACGAAACGCAAAAGCCGACCTTAAAAGCGGAGGCAGCTGTGCGCGCCGGCATGATCGCTCTCGATCTTGTGCAAGCGGATAAGGGCAAGATCGACAAGGCAATGGTCGATAGAGCCACAACCTTGTTGCAAAAGGGCCGAAGCCTTCCGGAATCCGGAAAATTCCGAGCGATCGCGCAGGTGGGATTGCGCCGGTTGCAATACCAATCCGGCCAATACGCACAGCTGCTGACCGACTACAAGAGAGAGCAGGAAAAGCTTCCGGAAGCGGCCCAGGCTGAAGTGATGTTGCTCGCTGCAAACAGCGAGCGGCAACTTGATCACGCCGACAAAGCTGAAGAACTTTATCGGCAGATTATCGCCAAATATCCGGATCGAGAGGAGGCGAAAGACGCGGCGTATCAGCGGTTGATCAACGTCTACAACTCGGATCCGCCCGCGCTCCTTGCCGAAGTGGAGGAGTTTCTCAAAACGAATCCTACAGGTGAACGCGCGGACCAGGTGAAGCTTTTAAAGGCGGAAGCGCTCTACAAACAACAGAATTACACGGAGGCGGTGCCCATTTATGCCGAACTGCGCGCTTCTCAACTCTCGCCAAAGTTGCGCTCCGAATCGGCCTATAAACTTGGCTTGTGTTACGTGCAGACGAAAAATACTCCCGAGACTGTCGAAGCTTTTACGTATTACCTGCAAACATTTCCAGATAACCCGCAGGTGCCTGCGGCTTTGGCTCAGCGCGCTTTGGCTTATGAACAAGATAAGAATTACAACGCCGCACTTTCTGATTTAAACATCATCATCACAAAATATCTCAGTGCGCGCGAGCGGGAAGCGGCGCTACAAATGAAGGCATTGATTCTCGGGCAACAGGAGAATTCAAAAGGCATGATCGACACGTTTCGCCAGCTCCTGAAAGAATTTCCAAAAAGCCCGGTCGCGGCCCAGGCACAATATTATATCGGTAAAGCAGCGTTTGAGGCGAAGGACTACAAGACCGCGATGACTGCGCTCAACGCCGCACGTCAACTCAACAAAGAGCAATACTACAATCTCGCGACGCTTCGGCTGATCTTGTGCCAGTTTTATTTAAAAGATCGGTCTGCTCTGACCAAAGAAGTGAACAATTTTATCGCCAATAGTCCGAATGTGAATCCGCCGCCAGAAGTTCTTGAATGGCTTGGGATCGAATATTTCAACGAGAAAAATTACGAGACGGCCGAAAAATACCTGAGCGTCTTGGGAAAGATCGACAATCGTGGCGGTGTGAAGCCCGACTTTTGGTTTTACCTCGGAGACGCAGCTACGAAACTGGAAAACTTGCCTGAAGCCGAGGATGCGTTTGGCAAATATTTGCAGACCGCTAAAGATCCGGCGGGAAAGGCGAAAGTGTTGCTCGCGCTCGGCGCGGTGAAAATCGGCGCGCACAAACCGGACGACGCGCAGAAGATTGCGGAGGAAATCATGTCGTTGCAGCCAGAGGGTCGCGTGAATGCTGAGGCGCGGTTGCTGGCGGGTGACGTCCAACTGGAGCGCGGAAATTTCGATGATGCCGGCAAGGCTTTCATGAGTGTCGCTTTGCTTTACGATGATGCGGCCATCACTCCTCGCGCATTGAACAAGGCAGCCTCGGCCTATCAGCGCGCTGGTAAAACGGATGAAGCAGACCGGCTGGTTCGAGAACTACGGGAAAGATACCCGAATTACGCGGGAGGTTAGATCGGCATCTTGCGGGCGCAACAAGCGCTAGGCCGAACATCTAAGATCCAAAGAGAGTTCAATCATTAGACCTCGGGAACGCTGGCGTGGCTTTAGCTTTCGTTGCCAAAGTTGGAATTTCCCTGAATATCGACTTGAGACCTTTGAGCTTTGCCCGCATGGACAAACAAGGTTGTCAGCCTCTGCATAATTTGATTGCATCGACAGATGGCCAAGTTTCGCCCGTTGCTCGCGGAATTCATTGGGACATTCGCGCTTATATTTGTCGGCATTGGCGCAATCAAAACCGCTGGACACGATATCGTCGCTGTTGCCCTTGCTCATGGTCTCACGATCGCCGCCTTTGTCTCGGCTACCCTGCATGTTTCCGGTGGGCAATTGAATCCGGCCGTGACCTTCGGCTTGGTCTGCGGCGGCCATATGACGTGGTCTGAGGCCCTTCGTTACTGGATCGCGCAATTGCTCGGCGGAATCGCGGCTGCTTTCATCTGCCTCGGTTTATTCGGGCGCGATGTCGTCGTTACTGGAACGCCTCAGCTTGCCATCAATCTGACAGCTGGGCAGGGAATTTTGGTGGAAGGAATTCTGACCTTCTTTCTCGTCTTCGTGGTTCATGGCACCGCTGTGGATCCGCGGGGACGCGGTCTGGCCGGTTTTGCCATTGGAGCGACCATCACACTCGATATTTTGTTCGGAGGACCTCTTACCGGCGCGGCAATGAATCCCGCCCGAGTATTCGGCCCAGCGGTGGCGGCAAATTTTTGGCATGATCACTACGTTTACTGGGTTGGGCCATTCGTCGGTGGATCGCTGGGCGGTTTGGTTTACCGTGTCTTCATCGAACGCAAATCTGCTGCGCGCATTGAGACGATAACCGTCGAGTAGTTAAAGCGCGGTCGCAAGTGTCTCGATGGGAAGCAGTGCGAAGAATTTCTTTGCGTTCTCGATTTCTAAAATCGGCCGCGCGAATTGCGCGACGAGAAAACTGGTATCTGGCGAAGCTGCAATTCCTCCTTGCGCGATAATTTCACATTGGCCAAGCTGTTCGAGCACCCGCGAAAGTTTCGGCGTCAGCTTTCGATTATCGGTAAATTGAATTGTGCAAACGCCGGCTGCGGTTGCTTCCACATACGGAGAAAGCGTAAAGGCATAATGAAGCAGAATTTGGTCGATCAATTTTTCTTGCGATCGAACGCGTGTTTTCACGATGAGACTTAGACATCGCGCCAACCCCTGGCTCGGAGTCATGCTTTTACGAACACCGGCGTTTTCCGCAGCCTTGTTAAGTTGAATGATCACCGCTTTTATTTGGTTGTCATCGAGTACGGCGAACGGTTTTGAGTGCAACTCCGGTTGATGGCGCATTGCGGCCTGCAAATAAAAGTTCGGCAAATAAATCGTCGCAAACATTAATTCGCAGTGACGCTTTCCTGTCGATGGAGATGAGATCGTTGCACGCGAATTCGCAGACGCGAAATCGCCTCGTCTTCTTCAAAAGTTTCCAGACTCCAGGAATTTTCGAGAACGATTTTAAATTGTGCGCTGCTCACCATCCCGTGTCGTGATAGGACCAGACATGCAGTGGGCGCTGATTCGACCAGCCGTTGCAACCGGTACCAAGTCGGCTGCGGAATTTTGCGCAATTCTTCCGGTGGATTGAGAACGAGATCGATAATCACCAGCGGGAAGTTGCCATCACGCAACAGCAAATCGGCGGCCTTGACCGCCTCGAGCGCTTTGCTGCAACGCACCCAAAGTAGATTGCGCAAACGTACGTTGCCCAGTTCGCCTAAGGCGAACGGATCGAACGAGTCCCGCCCATCGATCAAGGCAAGGAAATAGCAATCGCGATGTGCGGCCTGGAGAAGCGCTTGGATAAACGAGGCGCTTCCCGCGCTTATTTGCGGGCTGATCAATTCGGTAATGGCGCCTTTGGGCAAGCCGCCGCCGATTGTTTGATCGACAAACGACAAACCTGTCGCTAAACGCGTGACCGCTGAGAAAGGCGGCTGCGGAAAACGCTCGGCGAGAAGTTTCCGAAGATCGACAATTTTGCCACTCGCAGCCATTTAAAAAAATGGCACGATCAGAAATATGTTCAAGTGAACATTTATCGGGATTTTCGCCGCTCTTGCTTGCGCACCAACGAGACCATCACCCCCTGAATCTCCAACTCGCGCGCTGGGCTGAGATTCGGATAACGCGGATTCTCCGCCTTTAAATACGGTCTGCCATGTTCTACGACGTAACGCTTCAAAGTCGTTTCATCATCAATTAAAGCCGCCACGATATCGCCGTTCTGCACCTCTTTGCGGTTCTCCAAAATCACAATGTCTCCATCGATAATGTGAGCGCCGATCATCGAATCGCCCTGGACCCGCAAGGCAAAGGTCCGCCCGTTTTTCGAAACATTGGCCGAGCGTGCGTCGAGAGAAACGTGCCCCTCGATGGTTTGTTCGGTCAATGTCGACATGCCAGCGGGAATCTCTCCATAGATCGGGACATCCGTGATCCGGACCTTTTGTAGCGGTGTGATCAGCGCACGGGCTTTGCGCGCATGCCGACTGAGAAAGCCTTTGCGCTCAAGTGCGGCAATGTACTGCATTACCGATGTCTGACTGGCGAACCGAAAATGTTTCTGAATCTCGCGTGTGCTCGGCGTGATTCCTTTTTCCCGCTGCTCGCTCTGGATGAAATCGAGAACGTTTTTCTGACGATGCGTCAGCATGCTTTATGTTCGTCGAACCCGTCGACCACGCAAGTTCAAATGAACAGATATGAGTTGTATTTAAACAGCGAAACTTTCGCCACACGAGCAATGCGCGACGGCATTCGGATTGGTGACTTTGAAACCGCCCTTTTGCAGATCATCGCTGTAGTCGAGCACCGAACCGCTGACGAAAAGTGCACTCTTTGGGTCGACAACCACGCGCACGTCACAGGCTTGAATTAAGATATCGCGGTTAGCAGGACCCTCCA
>QHOQ01000037.1 GCA_003219355.1 Verrucomicrobiota bacterium | reverse complement strand
TGGTGCAACACGAATTTCTGCATCGTTACACGGCAGACGAACACACGCTTGTCTGCATCGACAAGCTGGATGCCGTTCTGAAAACGGATGATCCCAAGCTTATGGCCTATCGCAAAATTTTCGAGCAGCTCGATGATCCCTTTGTTCTCTATCTCGCATTACTTTTGCACGACACTGGTAAAGCAGTTGGGGCGCGGCCACACTCTGAAGCGAGCGCGCTCTTCGCCCAGCGCGTCGCCACCCGGCTGCAGCTATCATCCGAGCAGCGCAAGTCTCTGATCCTGCTAGTCGACCATCACCTCACACTTTCCAAGATCGCCCAACAAAGAAATCTGGATGACCCGGCGACGGTGGCAGAGCTGGCCAAAATCGTGAAGCACCAGAAAAATTTAGACGCCCTGATGTTGCTCACTTTGGCCGACGGCCAGGGCACAAGCGCAGAGGGATGGTCCGATTGGAAAGAATCGCTTGTCTGGGAATTGTTTCGCGAGACTTCCCGCTACCTGGCCGATCAGAAAGCTTATTACGAACAAACAAAAATCGAGCGCGAGAGCTTGCAGGCTTCGGTGGCTGAAGCTCTTCCCCCTGATTATGCCGACGAAATCGAGGCGCATTTTGATTTTATGCCGGACAACTATTTTCGTGGCTGCGATGTGCCAGAAATCGTTGAGCATCTCAAACTGTTGCGCTCGTTTTTTGAGAACGTCTCCAGCCAAGGGGGGCAACCACTGGCGCCGGCCATCAAATGGAAAGCTTTCACCGAGCAAAGCCACAGCCTCGTTAGTTTTTGGACGTGGGACCGGGAGCAGCTGCTGGCCAAAATTGCCGGATCGTTTTCGGTCGTTCCGATCAATATCCTGAGCGCCGACGTTTTCCCGCGGGGAGACAACGTCGTTCTGAGCGTTTTTCGCGTGTGCAATACGAAAATACATGCCGTCACCGACCCGCGCGAATTCGAGCTGGTCGAACAAACTTTACGTCGCGCCCTCGCGGATGAGAACTTCGATTTTCTTCCGTTAATCGAAAGAGCGAAACGTCAGAGCAGTCTCCGCATTGCGCCAGGAATCGAATTTCCCACTCGCATCGCCATGGATAATAAAACGCATCCGATGTACACACTCATCGAGATTCAGGCTCCAGACCGGCTCGGACTGCTCTACGATATTCTCGCCTCGCTTGACTGCGAGAGTGTTTCAATCGCGCTTTCGCGTATTAACACGCAGGCTGGCGCAGCGATGGATACTTTGTATGTCGTGGATCGCTCCACCCATACCAAGGTTACTGATTCCCGGCGCATTACCGCGATCCAGAAACATCTTCAAAGGACAATCCTTGGTGGAGGGGCCGCGAACTTAAAGTAAGAAAAGAGGCGATCGCTTCGCCATTTTATTGTTCACTTTTTGTATTTTTATGAACGTGCTTATTCTCGCGGCGGGTTATGCTACGCGCCTCTATCCACTGACGCTCAACAAGGCCAAGCCGCTGCTCCCGGTCGGAAGCAAACCGATCATCGAGTGGATCGTGGAGAAGCTTGGAGATATTTCGGATCTGGAAACGGTTTATATCGTGACGAACGACAAATTCGCGCCTGACTTTCAAGCCTGGGCTGAGCACTACCTAGACCGACAGCCCAAATTCAAATTTAAGATCATTAACGACGGCTCCAAAAGCGACGACGATAAACTTGGCGCGATTGGAGATATCAATTTCGTCATTACCCGGGAGAATCTGACTAAAAGCGATTTGTTGGTTGTCGCGGGCGACAACTTATTTAGTGAATCGCTGGCTGGTTTTGTTGGCTGCGCAAGAAAGACAGATGCTACAGTGGCTGTTTATGACGTTGGCGATGATGAGGCGATTAAGAAGTACGGTAATATCGCGATCGACGCGGACGGAATCATCACCCATTTTGAGGAAAAACCACAGAAACCTCGCAGTACCCTGGCCGCAATCGCCCTCTATTATTATTCATCGAAAGTGCTTTCCCTTTTCACAACCTATCTCGCTGCCGGTAACAACCCAGATCAGCCGGGTCGTTTTGTGCAATGGCTCTACCGACGCACGCCCGTAAAAACGTTCCAGCTCAAAGGCGAATGGCTCGACATTGGAAGCAAAGAGACGCTGAAAGAAGCCGACGAGATCTTTCGACGGAATCAAAACGCGAGGATGGAAGAATGACGAAATCAAAATGACCAGGCGAGGCGCCCGGCTGTCCTTTCGTCATTCGTTCATTCAAGCTTCCTTCGATATTCGTCATTCGGATCTCGTCACTTCATTCGGCCTTCATCAAATTCGATCAGATCAAAATACGTCCGAATATCGTTGCGACCTTCGCCTCCCGCTTCTTTGAGAAAATGGAGAAACCGCGCCTTTTTTACGGCGGTGTCCGGATGTCGGGAAATCATCGCTTCATTCCACTGTTCGATTGCTTCGGGCGAATGTCTCGCGCCGTTCTGCTCCACCCAGTGTAAAATTGCGCCGTCGTCATCGAGGCTGTTGGCGACGTCTTCAAATGCATCGCCGTTCAGTTTTAGGAACGCGAGCAAATGCTTATCAAAACCAACAGTTTTATAATTGTAACCATTGAGTAGCCCTTTCCGGTGAAGCCTCGCCTTGTCGATCAAACGTGGCAGGTGGACGTACCCGCCAAGTTTTTCGTACGGACTGCGTGGATGCAGTCTTTCCATTGAGCGAAGGCTAAGTCGCGGGCAAAGGATGGGGCGCGGCACCCGAAATTTCATGCTCCGGTGTGCTCGCGGCCGCCGGTTTTCGTTCCGGCAACAATTCCCCCTGCAAAAGATCAGCCTGACCAATGACGAGCTGGCCCGAAAAGATCCCGCCTTTCTCCACTGTGATCGCCTTAGCCGTCACATTTCCCTCGAGTGAGCCCCTTTTGTGAATCGTAACAATTGTTTGAGCAATGATTTCACCCGACATCGCTCCCTTGATTTCGATGCTTGAGACTCTCACTCGGCGAAAGCAGTGGATATTGGCCTTGCGTTCGACAATGACATGTTTGGCGGTGAGACACCCGTGGATCTTTCCTGAAAAATCAATCGTGGCGGTCTCATTGCAATGCAGATTACCGCGCAGTCTGCCTTCTATCAGTGCAGATCTGCAAACGACGCTGCTGCTGCTCAAGTCTCCTTTGGCCATGAGATGCACATCGCCGCATGTTCGAATTGTTCGGCTGAAACCGCTGCTGATTTTATAATCCCGCAGATCAATATGGGCGCTGCATCCCGGACAGATTGTCGAGGTCGCCGCGCCGCTCACCTGCTGTTTCCGTTTGCATTCGAAACACTCGACAACCCAACTCCGTTGCCGCTTCCAAAAATCCTCAAGTTTATGACGGATTGAGGAATTATCGGCGGCCGGCGCCTCTTCTTTTACGTGTAGCTTTGGACGAGCTTTCGGCGCAAACGGAGAAAAGTAACGGCCGCATTGGCGGCACATTGAGCTTTTGGCCGCGGCATATTCCATCTGCTTAAAGCCGCAGTGTGGACATTCCACACTGACTTTAGCAGGCGACGGATTGGCCACTGCAGCGGTAAGCGAAAACTTTTCTTATCCGCGTCCCCCGAAGGCGGCCTTAACCGGTTCTTGCCGGACGATTTCCGGACGAGCTGGCGCCGACTTGGCCGGGATCGTTCCACTGGTGACTTCCGATTTACCGATAAAGGTTGCTCCTTCTTCGATGACGAGACGTGCCGCTTTCAAGTCTCCTTGCAGCGTGCACTTCGATTTCAATTCGGCGCGCTCTGCCACCGTGATATTCCCATGCACCTTGCCGTAGACCGTGATCGATTTGGTTTTAACTTCGCCGCGAATGTCAGCGTTCTCACCAATTGTCAGCACGCCATCGGAATTGATTTCCCCTTCGACTTTCCCGTCGATGAGAAGTTCCTTCTGGAACTTGATCGAGCCTTTGATTTCGACATCGCTCGAAAGAATGTCTTTGCCACCTTGTTCTGCCATAGGTTTTTGGTAATCGATTGTTGTTGATGTTCTTGGTTCTTCGCGACTCGCAAAACGATTGTTATCATCTGTGTCCCAATGCAGTGATCTTTCTCCGACCGACGACACCGGCTTTTGCGGGACGAATTTTCTCAGCATTCTTCTATTATTGTGACGGTCGCTGATACTGTCAAAGGATTCTCACGGCGACGGACAATTTTTATCGCTCAACAGCAGTCCGGTAGAGCTTGCCGATGCCATTCTGTGCCGAAAAAGCCAGGAATCGCGGGACTTGGGCAGGCGTTCTGTCGAGCACATAACAGAGCGGACGCGGCGGCAGTGCGTGTTTCAGGATAGCGGAGGAATTCTGCGCTACTGGTTCCGAATCACAAGTGATCACCCAGGTGACTTTGCGATTCTTCAGAATTTCGCGCGCGTTTCGCCAATCTTCGGCAAGGAAAAAGCGGGCACTATCCGTGATCCCTGACAAGCTCTCATGCGAACTTCCAGCCAC
>QHOQ01000036.1 GCA_003219355.1 Verrucomicrobiota bacterium | reverse complement strand
GGTGGATAATGGAACCCGCTAAACTTCGATTCCGGTCCAAAAAAAGGCTGCGGCCCAATAAAGTCGTGTTCGCTTTTTAGTTCCTCGGCTTCCTGATTGGAAAAAATGCGCAACCGCGGTTTTCCATCGACAACTGCAAAAGTGACGGTGCCGTAATAAATCGCGTCGACCAGTCGATGATTATAAACAGCCGGAATAAATCTGGGATCAGACGCAGGCGAGAGTCTCTTCTGTAGCTCCTGTTTGAGAAAATCCGAACCGGGCGTGCCGCGATACGCCGCGCTCCACTCCACGCCACCGTCCTTTCGCACCGCACAATTGAACATGATCAATGCATCCTTTTGGCCTTTCTTTATCAAGTCCTGGGTGTCGATGCGATCGATCAAAGAGTTTAGACCCTTCCCGAGCAAAATCGGCCGGTACATCGGCAGCGCAACCGCCTGACCGGATGGCGTGATTACCTGGGACCAGGCAAGATCGAGAATCGACAACAAAGCAATCAGGGAAAATGCGAAGGCGCGCATGGGCAGATACGCAAGCGGAGTGATTCGTTTTTGCAAGGGTAAACTCGGCGCTTTACGCCGCCACCGCCAGGTGATTCGCAGCGTTGATCTTGTGCACGATCTTGTGCCGCCTGAAGTAATCGATGAGCGCGTCACGCGTCTGCACTTGATGCAGCGTGCAGTTTACTGCCGGTGTCTCAAGCAAAGTGCGTAATTTCATGAAACGATGGCCGGCGCTGCGGGAGTCAAAAGTGTTAAAAGCGATGATATATTTTTTGCCGCGATCGAGCGGTCGCCCACCGTCAAGAGTAATCGATATAACACGGCAGTCGTAACCTCGGCCTTCTGTCTTCACTTCCAAGCCGAGCAAATTGTGCCTCTCGTGGCTGGCGTACACCTCTTCCATAATGATTTTTATTTCATCAAGCGAAAGCTCTGCCGTCACAACGTAATTCTCGTAGGGAAGGATGTTCCAAATGTCGTTTACCGTTTTCGGACCAGCGACAAAATCACTCTTTTCATCGAACACCCCGTGCATCACCCCATCTACCGGCACGCTCCGTTCCAGCAACTCTTCCATAATCGCCGCGCCGATTAGTTTCTCGACGTCGCTCGGTTCGCCCGGCCGACTGCGAGCGTGGAGCGTTTCGGCCAATTCACCGATCGGCTGGCCAAGGGCAGCCTCCGATTCGGCCAGTTGTGATTTCGCTCGTGAGACAACGGCGTAATCGAAATGGAAACGATTGTCCATCAGCTCGCAAATCGCCTCCCGATGCAGCAGCTTCCTGGAATTGCGGTCAAAGAGTAGATCGACACGGCCCACGTGAATTCCGAAATGGTCCGCTTGTGTGAAGAGTACGCCATTTGTGATGCGACTCGGAATAATTTGATGGGTATGACCGGCGATAAATACCGCCGTCTCCGGAAATTCCGAAGTCAATGCCATGACTGTGTTCGCAAAATCATCGCCGCCGCTGCGCGGCTTTAATCCCATGTGACCGGTAAGAATGACTGCATCTGCGCCTTCACTCTTTGCGCTCGCGATCGCGCGGCGAACGGGTTCGACCGGATACTGAAAATCGATCCCACGCGCAAACTCCGGTCGAAACCAGAACAGCATTCCCGGCGTCGTGACTCCGATGATCGCAAGCTTGATGCCCGCGATTTCCTTCAACGTGAACGGCTGAAGCTTTGCGAATGGATGTTTTGTGTCCGAAAATTCGCCGGTCGGTTTTCCTTGGAGCACCGTGTTCGCGGCCAAGACGGGCATTGTCGATCTTTCCAGTGCACGTTCAAAAGGCTCGATTCCCCAATCAAACTCGTGATTGCCGACGACCCACGCGTCGTATTTGAGATAATTGAATAAATCGATCATCAGATCGCCCTTGGTGCGCAAGCCGACATCAGTGCCTTGATACACGTCGCCGATATCGATCAAGATCGAGTTTGGATTTTGTCGGCGCCACCGGCGGATCTGGGTAACGCAACGCGCCAAGCCACCACGATCAGGATTTCCGTCGTAGTCGGAAGCCGGCAAAATGTGGCCGTGCAGATCGGTTGTATGCAGGATCGAGATGCAAACGGCATCGGGATTGAGGACCGCAGCCGCATACGCCAAATTTGGAACTGCGCTGACTAATCCGGCTTGGCCAATGAGTTTGAGGAAATCGCGTCGAGTCCAAGAATTGTCCAGATCAAGCATCGCGGTAACTCCCGTGCTGTTCGCATGCTAATCGCCAGGGGAACCAGGCTCAATGAAAATGCTTACCTACGGGCTGAGCATCTTGACTGCATGATATTTGCTGTAATCATGCGCATCAGCCTTCTGATCTCATATGCTCAACGAAAATTCCGTCAAAGAATTCAAGTCAAATCTGAGAGGCTTGGTAATCGAGCCGGGCGACAATGGTTATGATGATGCCCGTAAAGTTTACAATGGAATGATCCACAAAAAGCCGCGCTTGATAGCGCGCTGTGTGGATGTGGCGGACGTAATTCGCTCAATAGACCTTGCAAGAGAAAACGAGCTGCTTCTCGCAATCCGCGGCGGAGGACATAACGCGGGAGGGTTGGGAATCTGCGATGACGGTCTAGTCATTGATCTCGCGGCGATGAAATATACGCGGGTTGACCCTGCCGCGCGGACAGTAACAGCCGGCGGAGGATGCACGTGGAGCGATGTCGATCATGCCACGCATGTGTTCGGCCTTGCTACTCCGAGCGGAATTATTTCTACCACTGGAGTTGGTGGCTTAACCCTGGGGGGAGGCGTCGGTCATCTCACCCGCAAGTGCGGACTAAGCATCGACAATCTTATCTCAGCCGATGTCGTATTGGCTGATGGACAATTTGTTAAAGCGAGCAGCGACCAAAACTCCGATTTGTTCTGGGCCATTCGCGGCGGCGGTGGAAATTTCGGCGTCGTAACGTCCTTTACATTCAAGTTGCACCCTATCGACACCGTCTATGGAGGCCCGATGCTGTATGAGCTAAGCGAGACAGCAGAGGTGATGAAATGGTATCGCGATTTGATTCCTGCAGCTCCCGATGATTTGAGTGGGTTCTTTGCTTTTCTCACTGTGCCGCCAGCGCCCCCTTTTCCCGAGCATCTTCACATGAAAAAAATGTGTGGAGTCGTCTGGACATATGCTGGTCCACTAACCAAAGCCGAAGAAACATTTAAGCCTATTCGTACCTTCAAGAAGGCCGCCCTCGATTTTGTAGGTCCGCTGCCGCAGCCGGCGTTGCAAAGTATGTTCGACGCGCTCTATCCCCCTGGTTTGCAGTGGTATTGGCGTGCCGATTTTGTAAACGAAATAAATGATGAGGCAGTCGCTCAACATGTTCGTTTTGGCAACGCACTTCCATCGATGCACTCCACGATGCATCTCTACCCAATTAACGGTGCGGCATCACGCGTGGGCAAAACTGACACTGCCTGGAATTATCGCGATGCCACCTGGGCACAGGTTATGGTCGGTGTTGATCCCGATCCGGCAAATAACGAAAAGACAATTTCGTGGACAAAGAGTTACTACGATGCCCTGCATCCGTATTCAGCGGGCGGAGCGTATGTAAACTTTTTGATGGGCGATGAAGGAGAAGACCGCGTCAAGAAAACCTACGGAGAAAATTACGAGCGCCTGGTCGC
>QHOQ01000035.1 GCA_003219355.1 Verrucomicrobiota bacterium | reverse complement strand
CAGGTTCGCCGGAGCCAATCCGTCCGGTGGCGGACAATGCGATAGACGGATTCATCTTCTTCCGAACGTGGCCGCGCGAATTCAATCAGCGCCGATCGCGCACGGAAAGCAGCCAGAGCAGGTTACCCAACGCCGCGATGAACGCCGCCACGTAGGTGAGCGCAGCCGCATTAAGAACCTTGTTTACACCAGCAACCTCGCCACCCGGCTGCACGATGCCCATTTGTTGCAGAATGATTTTCGCTCGCCGCGAGGCGTCAAACTCCACCGGCAACGTGATTAATTGGAAGACCAGCAAAATCAGGTAGCAATAAATCCCGATCGTAATCAGGCCGGTGATGTGAAAGAACAATCCGCCAAAGATCACAAACGGCAGCAGCCGCGACGCAAACATCGTGGCCGGCACGATGGCCATCCGCGCCTTGAGCGGCGCATATGCTTTGGCGTGCTGGATAGCGTGACCCGTTTCGTGTGCCGCGATGCCAAGTGCGGCGACCGAAGGCGTATTGTAAACATTGCTCGAAAGACAAAGTTTCTTGCTCGTCGGATCGTAATGATCGCCGAGAAAATCATTCGTCTCGACAACATCGACATCGTGAATTTGCGCCGCTTCTAGAATTTCGCGCGCACACTCTGCGCCGGTGATGTTCGAACTGGCGCGGACCTCACCCCACTTTCGAAACGCGGTGCTCACCCGAAATTGCGCCCAGAGCGCAATGATCAGCGGCACGCCGATGTAAAGGAGCCAATGAGATCCAAAACCGAATCCGTAAGGATAGAACATGCCTGTCTTAAGTGTAACTGGTTAAATTAGACGCTCAAGCGCAGCCAACGTTCATTTCGGCGATGGAGGCCCCCGGGTAGGGCGATTCACCTTTAGATCTCCAATTGCTTCGGAAAACGCGAAAGCACGCGGCAACCACTCTTTGTGACGATCACCACATCTTCCTGACGCGCTCCCCCCAGGGCTGGATAATACAACCCGGGTTCAACCGTCAGTACTTGCCGCTCCTTCAACGTGACTCTTTGCAAACGCGGATGCTCGTGAATCTCAAGCCCAAGGCCATGTCCCGTCCCATGAAAGAAACCAACGCGCCGGCCTTTACGAATCTCCGTCGGGAAACCGCGCTTTGTGAAGAAATCCTGGATTGCCTTGTGAATTGTCATTCCGTCCACTCCCGCTTTGATTTTTCTCAAAGCGAGCGCTTGTCCGGCTTTCACCGTTTCCCAAACCTTTCGCTGCGCATCGCTCGCTCGCCCGCGAAGAACGGTGCGCGTCATGTCGCCGAAATATCCGGTCTTCGCGTCGCGCGGGAAAATATCCAGGATAATTAGCGAGTTCGCGTGGAGCGGTCCGAAACCGCGCTCGTGCGGATCGCAGGCCTGGTCGCCTCCGGCAACAATTGTGCCGGTCGGGATTCCGCCGGTGCGCAGAATCGCAGAATCAATTTCCGCGCGCAGCATTTCCGAGGTCAGCGTTTTGCCGCTCCAGCGTAATCGTTTTCCGGCTCCAAGTTTTGACGCTTTCAAAACTTCAATCGCGCGTTTCAGCCCCGTTTCCGTAATTCGCAGCGCGCGACCGATCATTTCAATTTCCTTCTCGGATTTCGCTTCGCGTTCTGGCCAGAAAAGCCCGTTTGTCGCCTGAACGCGGATTTTATTTGCCGCGAGTTCCTGCGCATAACCGAGCGGAAAATTCGATGGCACGACTGCCGATCTTATGCCGCGTTTTCGGAGAAAATGCGCAAGGACTTCTTCGTAGGGTGGTGCCTTCTTCGATTTTCCCTGCACTTTATGCTCCAGCTGGCTGAACATGACGAATTCGTCCGCTTTGGCCTGTTTGCGCCCGCGATCGATTTCAAGATCGCTCAAAACGAGTGTGCGCTCGCCATTCCGTTCCAGGAAAATGAATGGATCGGGCGCCCAAAATTTCGTCGCATAAAGCATGTCCGCATCAATGTCGCTGGCGGCGACGATCAGCCGGGTTGCTTTGTTCTTTCTTTTGCTCATTCAGTTCGCTATCTGTTTACGCTCGCCTTTCACGCTTGTCATCCCGAGTACAACTGGTATCCCCACATTAGCTCGCGCCTGTTTCTTGCTAGTCAGCGGCGCTACTTGACGCATGCGCTTCTCTTTTCGGTGAGAGTTCTCGACTCCGCTTGGAATGACAAACACGAACGCACGTCGATCTGTGAGCTGCTCAGCCTCTTCGCACTTCCAGTTGTCGGTGCAAAATCCAATGGAGCAGGGCGAGCAGCCCGAGTGTCGATCCAATCAAAACGATCGTGTTGAAGACAAAAACGCCGATCTTAATGCCGAAAAAGCGTTTTTGTGCCCCGAAGAAAACGTTTGGCCGATTGCCGCGGCGGTAATCGCTTTGTTCCATCTCGGCGTTTGAGATCAGATCGGAAACCTTTTGGTTCACATAAATCTGCTCGGCTGTAATCGGCCCATTAGCGTTCTTGAAAAGGGATCGGTCGAATGGCCGCTTGCGATCGAGAATTTGATCAACCAGTCCGAGATAGCGATCGATCTCGTTGGCCAAGCCGGCTTCCAAGCCAGAAAGCAACGCTAGTGTTTCCTTCAGCTCATCCAGCCGCTTACTTTCCGCAGGATCCTGTCGATGATTTGCGACAATGCGGTCGATCCCGCGCTGTGTCCTGTCCTGCCGCCGCGTGAGTGGATTGAGCTTAGCCTGCGCGACAATCATTTCTTCATACGACCAACGCATGGCGATGAACTGACAGACAAACGGCACCTCCAGCTTGCTGCCCATTTTCTTTTCTTGCTCCATGCTCGGATGTTCCGAAAACCAGTGCGTGAGTGAGTAAACGAGCGCGAGGTTCCGATTCATGTCTTCGTATTTGATGAGAGCGCCACCCATGATGATTTGCGGAATTAAGACGAGTGGGACGATGTTGGCCGCTGTCTTGGGATCGGCGACGAGCGAAGAAATCAGTAGCCCCAGCGACACACCACCCATGGCGGTCATGAGCATGATTCCGAGATCAATCCAAAACATCCCACGGATTTGCAGGACGTAATTGCCGATCAGGACGAAAAGCACGCATTGAATCAGCGCAAAAATCCCGAGCGTGAGCGTTTTCGAGATTACGTAATAAGAGAGGCGAACATTGAGATTGCGCTCGCGCTGCAGCACCGGCCGGTCGCGGATGATATCGTCGGCACTGTTGGTTAGGCCGAGGAACATCGCGACGATAAGGCTAAGGAACAAGAACGTTGGGATGTGATAAGCGGATGCGAAATCGTATTTCCCGCTGTCCGAATAGCGCAGAATGGTCGCGATGAGCAACGCTAGCACGGGCGAAACGCCGATTGTGATGACGAGGTTGGCGCGATTGCGCAGTTTGCTTATGAAGGAACGGCGCAGAAGAGTGCGAAATTGCGTCCATTCATCGTGCCAGCGAAATGGCAACCTCTTCTTCTGGGCTGGGGCGGCGGGCAGCGGCGCAACCGGTTCATTGCGCAAGGACACTTGTTTAACGTCCTGGATCAATCGAAACGCTTCGTATTTGTCGCGCCAGAATTCCGGCGAGTAACGGCGGGCCGCGACGAGCTGGCCGCGACTATTTTCCTCGTAAATAATGTCCCCGCTGATATCGCGCAGTGGTGTTTCAAGCACATCAAAGATGAACTCAGGACGGGTTGTTCCGCATGATGGACACGCGCCCAGTTCGGCGCCGAACTGGTGTTGGTGTTCCGCTTCGGCAAAGTAGCGAAGCATATCTGAAGGCGTGCCGAAAAAGACGAGTCGTCCGCCCTTGTCGAGCAAGATCGCTTTGTGAAACATTTGGAAGAGTTTCGAGCTCGGCTGGTGGATGGTGACAATGATGATCTTGTTGTGTGCCATGCCGCGAATGATCTCGATCACGTGTTCGGAGTCTTTCGAGGAGAGGCCGGACGTCGGTTCATCGAAAAGATAAACGTCCGACATGCCGATCATATCGAGGCCGATATTAAGGCGTTTGCGCTCGCCGCCGCTCAATGTTTTCTTGTCCGCGCTGCCCACGACGGCGTCCCGGCGTTCGCCCAAACCGAGCTCGATCAGTTTTGCGTCCAAGCGCCGCATGCGATCGCGTCGCGAGAGGTGCGGTGAACGAATCGCCGCCGCAAACTGCAGGTTTTCGCCGATCGTGAGATGTTCGTCGAACGCGTCTTGCTGTGGCATGTAACTGATGTAGCGCTTGAGAGCGTCAAGGTTCGGATAAAGCGATTGTCCGTTGAGAATGACCTCGCCTCTAGTGGGCTGAAGTTGGCCGGCCAGCACTCTTAGGAGCGTGCTTTTTCCCGAACCGCTTGCGCCCATCACGCAAACGAGCTCGCCGCGGGTGACGCCGAAGGAGATTCCCTCAAGCCCAATTTCGCCTTTGCTGAAACGATGGGTGACTTCGTTTACCTCGAGGGTTCGAATGATATTACGCTCTTCCTCGATGATTCGTTCTGAAAAATTGCAACGAAGAAATTGTCCGACGTCGATCCGGATCGTGTCGCCGTCTTTGAGCGGCGCGGTTGTGCGCACGGGAGTGTCGCCCACTATGATCGGGCGATCGGCTTCGATCACCTG
>QHOQ01000058.1 GCA_003219355.1 Verrucomicrobiota bacterium | reverse complement strand
ATCGCAGCGGGGTGCAGCTGTTCAAATTTCCCGAGCCAATCCAGACCGCAATCAATCATCACGCTGACGTCACGATACGACACCAGCAGCGAACTGTGCATGCGATGGCGCCGCGTTCGTGCGGCGATCTCGCCGCGCGTGCCGAGAAATGTGAGCTTCATCGGATAAGAAAATCGTTTCCGAGCGTCATGCGATCAACTCGCGAGCGCTTTTGGAGTCAATTCGCGCGCTCAAAGTCAAACACCGCTGGCGCTCAGGCGTACGCCTCGGGTTCAAATTTCTAAAAGGAACCGGTCGCGCGGGAGCATCCGATTCTTTCAAAAACGAGAGCATTTTTGTGCGAAGGAGAAATTCTCAATCTCGTCCGCCACAGGACCGACTCAGCGTGGCGAGCGTGCTGCTGACGATGCTATTGGTCTGTGCAGGCGCGTTTCCGTCTTGGGCGCAGGAACCTGCTCGAACGCTGCAAGGGTCGATCACGAGCTTCGCGCCCATCGTCGAAAAGGTCGCGCCAACGGTGGTAACAGTATTTACCACTCAGAATGTGTCGAAGACAGTTCTGCCGTTTCCGCTTTCGGACGAAACGTTGCGCGAATTTTTCGGTGGCCAACTTCCGCAGGGGCAAGGCAAGCAGACGCTCGAAGGCCTCGGCTCGGGCGTCATCGTCAGTGCCGATGGATATATTCTCACCGCCGACCACGTCGTTGCGAAAGCCAACGAAATCATGGTCGGGCTTGGCGCTGAGCTCCGCAAATACAAGGCAAAGAAAGTCGGCGCTGATCCCGGCACCGATGTCGCGCTACTAAAAATCGAGGAGAAAAATCTGCCAGCGATTACGTTTGCCGACAGCGACAAAGCGCGTGCCGGCGACGTCGTGCTGGCCCTCGGTAACCCGTTCGGCCTGCGGCAAACGGTCACCATGGGAATCATCAGCGCCGTCGGTCGCGGCGGCATGGGCATTGTCGATTACGAAAATTTTATCCAGACGGATGCGGCCATCAACATGGGCAACTCCGGCGGAGCACTTGTCGACACCGAGGGCCGACTCCTCGGCATCAATAGCGCGATTTTGACCCGCAGCGGTGGAAGCCAGGGTGTCGGCTTCGCCATTCCGGCGAATCTCGCGCGCGACGTCATGCGGAGCCTGCGCGAAAAAGGCCGCGTCATCCGCGGTTACATCGGCACCTCAGTGCAGACGCTCACGCCAGAACTGGCCGACGCACTAAAGCTGAAAGCGCAAGTGAGCGGCGCGCTCGTCGGTGAAGTCAGTCCGAAAAGTCCCGCGGAGAAAGCTGGGGTCAAAACCGGTGACGTGATCACATCGGTTAACGGGAAGAAAATCGGCGATGCGCGCGAGCTGCGTCTGATGATCGGCTCGATGTCGCCCGGCACGAAGGTGCAAATCGAGATCAATCGTGAGGGCCAGAAGAAAACGCTCGGTTTGGATCTTGTCGAGATGCCGGCTACTGCATTGCAATCCGCGGCCGAAGCCCCTCCTGAAGAAAGCGCGCAGCCCGAAAAATCCACGGTCTTCGGCGCTGTCGTTGTCGCGGATGTTACCGACGATGTGCGCACCGCCTTGAATTTGCCAAAAGAAGTTCAGGGCGCCGTCATCGTCGAACTCGACTCTGTATCGCCCGCCGCGCAGGCTGGCCTGCGCGAAGGCGACGTGATCCAGGAAGTCAACAAACAGTCTGTCAAAAATGCGAAAGGGCTCGTCGCGGTTAGCAAGAAGCTGAAACCAAACGAAAAAATTCTGATGCGCGTCTATAGCCAGGGCCGCAGTGGCTACGTCGCACTGGAACCGAAATAGGGAAGGACTGTAGTGGCAGCTGTGTCAGCTTCGGATACGCGCGACGCCCGCGCCGCTACAATCCCGTCGTTAGCCCGGAAACTATCGAGATTAAATATCCAGAAGCACACTCGCCTTCCATCCGTCGTCGCTTTTCTCGACGCGGAAATCGTGGAGCGTAACAGCTTTGACGTCCGCGCGCTGCCGGTGACGCGCAGGATCCAACGACTCGCCCCCGGCTGCCGCGTTTAAAGAATAAGCGTCGTCTTTTTCGTCGATCTGCACTTCGCGAATGCGCAGCAAAAGACGGTTGGCGTCTTTGAAATAAATGAGCTCCTGCAAAAAATCGAAAAGCAACATGTCGATCTTGTCGTTCGAGAGTTCGATCTGCCGGGTTTCGCGCGGCTCGATCGCATCGAGATTATCGATCATCACGTTCATCGTCGCATCAGCCGCAGCAGTGAACAATTCCGGCAGATCACGCCCTGCGGCTTCAAACGCGATATCGGCGATCCCGATTTCTTCGAGGTAGTGAAAAGGCATTAGGCGAATGACTAATGACGAATGTCGAAACTCGAAGCGAACGCGTGAATCCTTTCGTCATTCTGGCTTCGGGCTTCCTTCGTCATTTGTTGTCTGGGTGCGCGCACGCATCGAGCGCGCGGAGGATCGCTGGCTTTTGCGCCGCGATTTCTTTGCCGATAAAAACCAAGTCCGTCCGATCCGTCTCGAAAGGCTCCAAGTCCCAGCGTCCGGCCACGAAATTGAAAAGCTGCGCACCATCAGGAAAAAGCACGAAGCCTTTCGCCCGATGCACGTTCACGGGCAGGCGGTCTGCAAAGCGTTCAAAGCGATCGCGTGAAGAAGTTTTTTCTGAACTGAATGTGAACGACTCAAATTCGGGTTGATGTTTGTGCTCGGGCGGCGCCACCTTTCTCTCCCGCCCGATGCCGAACAATACCTCGGGGTCGATCCGGCAACGCTCAGTGCGAACGATCGCTGCGGTCGGATTCATTTCGCGCAGTTTCGTTTCCAACGGTTCGATCTGGCGCAGCTGGACAAGATCGATTTTGTTCAAAAGCAAGATGTCTGCGCTCTCAAATTGGAGCCGCGTTGTATGACCGATCTCGGGAAAGCGAACTAGCCCGTCAGCGTCTGCCACTGACACAACGCCATCGGTGCGGCATTGCGGGAGCGCTTCCTGGATGTTGAACGCGAGCGCCTCTGGCTCAGCCACGCCTGTAGTCTCGACGACGATGACGTCGGGATCGATTTTCTCGATGATCTCTTTCACTGCGGCTTCGAACTCGCCGAGCAAGGAGCAGCAAACACAGCCGCCACCGAGCTCGGAGATGCGCACGTTTCTTCCCTCAATCACTTTCGTGTCGATTGCGATCTCGCCGAATTCGTTCATCACGATCGCGATCTTCGCCGGGCGCGCGGCGAGGATATGGCGGAGCAGCGTAGTTTTGCCGCTGCCGAGCGGGCCAGTGATCAAAGTGATGGGAGTGCGCGTTTGCATGTTAAGAATGACGAATCAATGACGAATGACCAAACGAAAGGGTGTTTATGGCAATAGCTTTGTCATTCGGATTTCGTCATTCTGTTCATCCTTTCACGTTCCCGATCGGCGTGAATCGCGCGACTGGCTTACTGATGCCGGCCAGCTCCGTGGCTTCGATTACTTCGTCGATGTCTTTGTAAGCAGGACCGGCTTCCTCGGCGAGACCCGCCCAGGAGGTGCTGCGGATGTAAATGCCGCGCGCTTCCAAGTCGCGTTGGAGCTGTTTGCCATGCCATTGTTTGCGCGCTTTGGTGCGGCTCATCGTGCGACCGCTGCCGTGCGCGGTGCTAAAGAATGTTTGCGCACCCGATGATGTTCCGACGAGAAGATACGAGCCGGTTTCCATGCTTCCGCCGATGATTACCGGCTGGCCGATGTCGCGGTAACGCGGGGCCACTTCCCCATGGCCGGGTCCGAACGCGCGCGTTGCGCCTTTGCGATGCACGAGCAGTTTTCTCTCTTTTCCATCGACCTCGTGCTTTTCCAGCTTCGCGGTGTTGTGCGCGACGTCGTAGATCATCCGCAGCCCGAGATCTTGGGCGCTGCGCCCGAAAACTTCGGAAAAAACTTCGCGGATCCGGTGAAGGATCACCTGCCGGTTTGCGAACGACATGTTGAGCCCGCATTTCATCGCGGCGAAATAATCGCGGCCCTCTGGCGATTCGAACGGCGCGCACGCCAGTTCGCGGTCAAGGATTTTGATGCCGTATTTGCTTTCCATCACTTTCAAAAAAACCTGAAGATAATCGGTCGCAACCTGGTGTCCGAAACCGCGGCTGCCGCAGTGGAACATGATGACGATCTGGTTCGGGATCGTGATCCCGAACTTCGCCGCGAGATCCTTCTCGCGCACGTCTTCAGGCCGCGCAATCTGAACTTCGAGATAGTGATTGCCCGAGCCAAGCGTGCCGACCTGGTTATACCCTCGATCAATCGCGCGGTCGCTGATTTTGGCCGCGTCTGCGCCGGAGATGCAGCCGTTCTCCTCTGTGACTTCGAGGTCTTCGTCCCAGCCGTAATCGTGTTCAACGCACCAGCGCGCGCCTTGTTCGACGACTTCGCGAAACTCATCACGCGAGATTTTCAAAAAACCGTGGCTGCCGACGCCTGCCGGCACGCGCTGGAAAAGAAGATCGACGATTTCTTTCAGACGCGGCTGCACGTCGTCGATGGTGAGGTTGGTGATGACCAGACGCATGCCGCAATTGATATCGAATCCAATGCCACCGGGCGAGATTACGCCGCCCTCGTGCACATCCATCGCCGCGACACCGCCAATTGGAAACCCGTAGCCGCTATGGCCGTCAGGCATGCAGAGCGCGTAGCGGGTGATGCCTGGGAGTGTGGCGACGTTGCTGATCTGCTGGTAAACGGCTTCGTCCATTTCGCGCACCAGCTTTTCCGTAGCGATGATTCGCGCCGGCACGCGCATGCCATCTTTGTAAGTCACCGGTAATTCCCAGACCGTGTCGGAAATCTTTTGCGCGTCATCGATGATGGCCATGTGAATGCGTTTTACCTGTAGCCGGTAGTGGGAAACTGCCTGCCACGCCGTAACCAACGAAGGCGGGTTTGATTCCCGATTTTATGGATGTGATTTGCGCTTCAATAAAACATCGTTTTCCACGAAAGATTTCTTTGTATCGAGTTGGCCCCGCAATTGAGGCTGCGCCCTGAACAAACCAATTCCCGCAGCCTATCGCGTGATCTTGGCGTGCCGCCGGCTGGCGATTCGCGCAGATCGGGTTTTAAGTTGCGATCCAGCCTTGAGAAACGAATCCACCCACCAGAAGACGTTCTCGTCGCGCACTACACGTCTCATGCGCTTCATGCGTGCGCGGCGCTCGGCGTCGTTCATGCGGAATACTTTCAAAATGGTGTCGGCTACCTGCTCCACGTCGTAGGGATTTACCAGCACCGCGCCGGGTTTGAGCTGCTCGGCGGCGCCTGCGAATTGGCTGAGGATCAGCACGCCGTCGTTTTTATCCACCGAGCATGCGCAGTATTCCTTGGCCACGAGATTCATCCCATCCTTGAGCGGCGTGACCAGCGCGATTTCGCACGCCCGGTAGTGGGCTAGCAAATCGTCCCGAGTAAGGCTGCGAAAACGATAATGCACTGGCAACCAGGTGTCGGTCGAGAACCGGCCGTTGATGTCACCGACCAAACGATCGATGCGATCCTTGAATTCGTGATACCTCGGGATCTCTACTCGACTCGGCACCACATTCTGGATCAGGACCACGCGACCTTGCAGCTCACTGTGACGCTCCAGCGCGTCGCGGAATGCGCGCAGACGCTCGGGAATTCCCTTGCTATAATCGAGGCGGTCCGCACCTAGCATGAGCTGGCAGTCCGGAAAAGCCGCGCGCAACTTCCGAGTCCGCTGCGCGACTTCTTCGGACGCCGCGCCTTTTTCAAACGACTCGAAGTCGATACCGATCGGAAATCTACTGGCTCGGATCTCGCGTCCTCTATAGCGAATACGTTGGACCCCGGCGCGGGGTAGGATCTCTGCTTCGGGCAATACGCGCCGCACGCATTGCAGGAAGTTGCGGAGGTCGCGCCGTGTTTGGAAACCAAGCAGATCAAATTCGAGTAGGGCGCGCAACAGCCGCTGCTGTTGCGGAAGCTTGGCAAAGATGTCAAATGGCGGAAACGGGATATGCAGGAAGAATGTCAACGCCGCATCCACGCCGCGCGCGCGCAGCGCTTGAGCGACATACATTAAATGGTAATCGTGCACCCAGATGAAGTCGCCAGGTTGGCAGTGTCGCGCAATCGCCTCGGCGTAACGCTCGTTCACTGTTTTGTAGGTGTCCCAAAAGGCCGGCTCGAAGTGGCAGAAGCTTTGCAGGTCATGAAACAGCGGCCAGATGACCTCATTGGAATAACCGTAATAAAACTCGTCGCGCTCTGCCTCGCTCAAGCTCACCGGGACGACGGCGTAACCGACATCGCGCGTCGCCTCCTCGAGCGGCGTCCTCGGAATCTTACCCGCGATTCCAGGCCACCCGATCCACGTTCCACCACGCTCACGCAGAACCGGCTCAATGGCCGAGACAAGACCGCCCGCGGCAGGCGTGACCGTCCACAAGTCCTCGCTCGTGACGTCGAGAGCAAATGGCAGTCGGTTGGAAACCACGATGAGGCGATTCATTTAAACAAAAGTTAAAAAGGTTACAACGTTACAACGGAAGCGAGCGAGCGGGATCGCCCCACGCTTGTAAGTTGTAACGTTGCAACTCTTTTAACTCCTTTACCGGAGCTCCCACAATCCAATTACGCGCCGCTCAAGGATTGCAGTCGCAGCGCTCGTGCACATCGTAGAATAGAACGGATATGATTCCATCGGCACTGGACCACGTTCAGGAATTTAGCGCCGCACGTCGGCAGCTCGCCGTTTTTCTTGACTACGATGGCACCCTCGCTCCGATCGTCAGCCATCCAGGGAAGGCGTTACTCTCTGACTCGATGCGAGAGGCGGTGCGAGCCCTGGCGGCGAAGGCGCCGGTCGCCATCCTTAGCGGTCGTAACCTGGATGACGTTCGCCAGCGCGTGAATATCAACGCGATCATTTACGCCGGCAGTCACGGATTTGATATCGCGGGGCCGCACGGGCTCCGGAAACAGGTCGCAATCGAAAGGCTGCCGATTATTGATTCTGCGGAAAAGGAGCTTCGCCGAACCCTCGCATGCATTCCTGGCGCGCTGGTGGACAGGAAACGTTTTTCGGTGGCCGCGCATTACCGAAATGTGCACGAGAACGACGTCGGCGAAGTCGAGCGAATCGTGAACGAAGTCGCCGCGTGCTATCGCGAGTTGCGCAAGATCGAGAATAAAAAGGTTTACGAGCTTCAACCCGACATTGATTGGAACAAAGGTCGAGCGTTGATGTGGCTGTTGGAGTCGTTAGGCCTGGATCGGAAGGAGGTGCTTCCAATTTATATCGGCGATGATCGTACCGATGAAGATGCTTTTGGAGAGATTCGGCAACGCGGTGCCGGCATCATTGTGAGCGAGCAGCCGCGGCTCACTGCAGCGCGCTATTCGCTCAAGAACCCAGCGGAAGTCGAGCGTTTCCTGCGCGAAATCAGCGCGGGCCTGCTCGCCTCCGCCGGCTCACAGCCAGGACGCACGTAATGACAATAGTAGAGTTGCTGAAACAGCGGTTGGAGTTGGCCTTCAATTGGTATCAAGGCATGGTGAACGCGAAGACCGGGATGCTGGAATATCTTTACATTCCGGGGGCCGATCGTTTCGTCCGCGAAAACTGTCCCATCCGCGACTTTGCTTCGGTGTGGGACGTGGAACTGCTCGGTCAGTTTCTGCACAGGCAGGAGCTGTACAACCTGATCACCACATCACTACGACATTTTGATGGGTATCTTGTGGAGGGCGGCGGCTACTTGATTCTAGATTCGTCGCGTCTCGGTGAGCCGTCGTCCATTGCTCACAGTGCTTTCATGATACTTGCTCTGCTCCATGCGCCGGCGCCGCAGCAGACAAAGAAGATCGCGGGGCTCGCTGAGGGAATTCTCCGGCAGCAGCAGCCCGACGGTTCATACAAGATTTGCTTCGAGGACTTCCCCGACAATGGCGAGGAACTTTATGCTGGCGAGGCGATGCTTGCGCTAATGGAAGCCCAGCGCCTTTTGGATGACGCGCGTTATCTGCAAAGTGCTGAACGCGGCCTTATATACTACGATGAGCACTATTTCCGGCCTGGCCGCGTGGGCGACGATATGCTGGTCTTTTTCGCAAACTGGCAGTCGCAGGCTTCCCGCCTCGTGTTTGAGTGCACTGCCAGCGCCGCACTCAAGCGCGCCGCGGCGGGCTACATTTTCGGGATGCATGATCAGATTATCGAGCGCGGCTTTTACCGCGACGTCGAATCATATCCGGCGCGGCAGGTATCGGTGGAAGTGGCCTGTGCACTCGAAGGACTTAACGACGCGTATTCGATTGCTCACAGCTCGCATGATGAGCGTGCGGAGGGCCATCGCCGGTGCATCTGCACGGGATTGACATATTTGCTCGAACTACAATGCACTGATGCCGGGACGGAAAAAGAGCGCGGCGGGTTCGGCATGTCACTGTCGGAACGGACGCAGCGCATCGACATCACGGGGCATGTGGCCAGCGCCTTTATGAAGAGCGCGGAAAACGGGATCGAGAGCGGCTAAGCGCAGCGTTCTGGCCAATGTTACTCAAGGATCAGACTATTGTCTTCGTCCAGTCGTGTCTGGCTTCCAAATGGCGCACCGAGTTCGTTCAGAAAATTGGTAAACCAACGCGCATCGGCGGCCGATGTGTGCTCAAGCCGAAAGCGTCGCATTTGCATTGGAACCAGACGCGCTGACATGAGCTCACCGGTGCCCGAGTCGAGTTCGACAAAGTACATCAGCGCCAGGTCGCCACGGAATTCTTCGTAACCGCCGACCCCTTCGTAATCCGTGAGAAAATCGCCGCAGCCGTACAGAATGAGGCGACCCCTGAAGACTTCGATTGCCTTCACGTGGTGCGAGGAGTGACCATGCACGATCGAGACTCCTTCCTCTATCAAACGATGCGCAAACGCGATTTGCTGACGCGGAATTTCGTGACCCCAATTACTACCCCAGTGGATAGACGCGACAAGAAAATCGGCCGAATGCTGAAGGCTTCGCATCTCACTGGCAACTCGCACGGCGGTCGCCTCGGAAAGATCGTCCAGCAAATTCACTCCCGGGCGTGATGCGGTAGCGGTCCACTCCCGCGGGATTCCGCTGCTTGTCGATCCAAATGAGAAGAGAAGCACTCGTCCTTTATCGGGCACACTGATAACTGCGGGAGCGGCTGCTTCTTCTGCATCTTTTCCCGCGCCTGCGTGGACCACGCCAGCCGCATCCAAAGTGCGCAGCGTCTCAGACAAACCTTCATATCCCCAATCCAACACATGGTTGTTCGCTAAAGCGCAGCCGCTGATGCGCGCGGCGCTGAGACAATCGACGTTTAGTGGATGCATCCGGTAGTGAATTCCTTTTCCGGGCCAGTGCGTCTCCGCGGAAGTGATAGTGGTCTCCAAATTAATGATCCTGAGATCGACGCGGTCGTGATCGAGTTCTTGCAACGCCTCGCCCCAGACATAATCGAAGTTTACAGGTCGCAGGATCGGGCCATGGGCTTTTTCAGCGAGATCGACGTATTCACGCGCGTCGCGGACGTACGGTTCGTACAGAATCGGATCCGCCGGATGCGGCAGCACCTGATCGATGCCGCGGCCGGTCATCACATCGCCGCAGAGAAACACACGCAACGACCTCGGCCGGGAGTTCATTTCTACTGTACACTACGATTATGCCCGTAGAATCGGTCGAAAACTTTCTGCGCCATTTGAAAAAGTCGCCATCGGGCCCTGTCTTCAATCCGTGGTGGCAGGTCGATAAGGAAAACGACATTGACCGGAATGGGCCGAGTATCCGTCGGAAACATCTAGGTGCTTATCTGAGTGAACGGTTAGGAAAGGTACGGTTCGCAGTTATCGGCGAAGCGCTTGGCTACCGCGGCGGCCATTTCACCGGGATACCGATGACGTCCGAACGCATTTTGCTTGGACGAACGAAGATCGATTGTATCGAACCACGATATATTTTCCGGGACATCATTCCGCGGCGCACAAGCAAACCTCAGAAATGTCCCGATGGTTTTTCCGAGCCGACCGCCACGATCGTCTGGAGCACATTGTTACAATCTGAGTTGCCGCCAGAAGAATTCGTTCTCTGGAACGCGTTCCCGTGGCATTCGTTTGATCCGCGTCTCGGCATGTTGAGTAACAGGACGCCGACCAGTTCAGAACAAGCTGCCGCAATCCCGGTGCTCAAAGCTTTTCTCGATTTATTTCCATGCGGCGAAGTCGTGGCGCTCGGTCGTATCGCCGCCGCGCAGCTTAAGAACCTGGGCGTCTGCGCGCATCAGGTGCGGCACCCGGCTTCCGGTGGCGCCAAACTTTTTCGCCAGCAGATCGCCAAGATCGTGGCCCCATTAAATTAGCGAAGCTGTTTCTCGGTCAATCGCAGTAGCACTGCCTTGACGATATCGGAAACATCATTCTTGGCTGAGATCTCAATCAAGTCCGTCGCAAGATCCGACGGTGGTTCGTAAGCGGCGTTCAATTTTTCAAGATCTTCAAGGCGAGCATCGGAAATTTCGCCCGTGCTCTTGTTTCGCGCCCTCAGCCTGCGTTCCATTTCGCGAAGATCAACATCGAGCTCGACAAACTGAAAACCAACGCGAGCATTTTCGCATTCTTTGCACAGAAGTTCGCGGTGCGCTCGGCTTGAAAATGTAGCGTCCAAGACGACCCCACCATGGATTTCAACTGCGGCAAGCCCGTGTTCTACAAGCTGCTTGTACGTTTGTTCGGTCATTTGCTCCGAGTAAACCTCGCGGCGCCGGTCTGTTGCGGTGCGCTCGGTCAACGGGATTCCAGCCATCGTTTTGCGAATCTGATCGGAGGAAAACACAGGCCAGCCCAATTCAACTCCCAATTGCCTGGCTACCGTCGTTTTGCCCGCGCCAACGCGGCCCATGACAACAAGGACCAACGGTTCGGAGTCGCTTACCGTATATCGCAGCGCGAGGCGAAAATAGCGCACAGCTTGTTTGATGTGCTCTTCAGGATTCGCCGTTTCGGTTTCAAGCGCTTGAAGGCTTTCGACTTTTCCGCGCACAAAGGCTCGGTAGCACTTGTAGAAATCCGAAACGTCTAGCATTTCGGGATCTCCAAATTCGCGCGCCGCAGTTTGTAGAAGCAGATTTCCCAAATCACTTCGCCCTTCGAAATCGAAATCCATCGCCAAAAATGCGAGATCATTCGCGATGTCGATGAAGCGGAACCGATCGTTGAACTCGATGCAATCGAAGATCGTTGTCGATTCCGGAGTGAGATGGATATGATCGAGATGCAAATCGCCATGGCAATCCCGAATCCGGTATTGCCGAATTCGGTCGCGAAATAACTTTTCATTCGCGATGTAGAAACTGCTCGTGAAATGGCCGATTGCCTCGAAGGTAGCCGGCGTGATCGTCTTTCCCACAAATGATTCCACCTGTGTGAAATTTTCGTCCGTGCTGAGCTTCAGCTTTTCTGGCATTCCCCATTCCTCAATCGGCGGGCTCGGAGTTTGCGATTCGTAAAATCGATGCAAGCAGGAGATCACTCGATTAATTTCCGTTTCTCCCACCAGTTTTTTCGCCAGTAACTCGCTCAAGAACCAGCCGCCAGGCAGTTCTCTCATCTTCACGCTGTACTCGGCGATCTCTCCTTCAGCTTCGAATGAAAAATCGGAACCGGTCCGGTAGATTGGGACCACTCCCAAATACACTTCCGGACAGAGCCTGCGATTTAGCTCAACTTCGCGCTGGCAAAAATGGCGGCGCTTTTCCAGCGAGCTGAAATCAAGAAACCCGAAATTCACCGCCTTCTTCACTTTGAAGACAAACGGGGAAGCGGTAAACACCCAGGAGATGTGCGTTTGAATCGAGCGCACTTCCCGCGGCCCATGCGGATACGAGGCAGGCGATTCAAGAAAAGAAACCAGCCTTTTCTGGAATTGCCGATCTTCCGCGAACGCCGGTTTTTCTCGAATTCGTCCGGCAAGATCCATGTTCAGTCGAAGAAGCCTACGGCTTGGGAGGTTCGCTCTTCTTGAATGGCGCGAACAAATCGATCGGGACTGGGAGAAATGTCGTTGTGTTGTGTTCGCTGGAAATTTCGCGCATGGTTTGCAGGAAGCGCAGTTGCAGCGCAATCGGTTCTTTGCTCATCATCGCGGCGGCCTGCACCATTTTCTCAGCTGCTTGAAATTCGCCCTCAGCGTTGACGACTTTGGCGCGGCGCTCGCGCTCGGCTTCGGCCTGTTTCGCCATGGCGCGCTTCATGGTGTCGGGTAGCACCACGTCTTTTACCTCGACCGCCGTGACCTTCACCCCCCATGGCTCGGTTTGTTTGTCGATGATGTCCTGGAGAGTCTGATTGATCGATTCGCGCTGCGAAAGCAGGTCGTCCAAGGGTGCCTGGCCGAGGACGCTTCGCAGCGTAGTCTGGGCGATGAGCGAGGTGGCCTTGAGAAAGTTTTCCACTTTCACCACCGCGGCTTGCGGATCGACCACGCGGAAATAAACAACCGCGTCGACCGTTACCGGCACATTGTCCCGCGTCATCACTTCCTGTCGCTCGACACTGATCGTCACGACGCGCAGATCCATTCGCACCATTCGATCGACGATCGGGATGAGGAAGATTAGTCCCGGCCCTTTCGCACCGAGTAATTTTCCCAGACGAAAGATTACTCCTCGCTCGTATTCGCGCAGGATCCGGATCGCCTGCGGCAGGATGATCACGGCCAGGATGATGACGGGTATGGCCCAACTAATTAACTTGAACGGTCCTTCGAGTGGCATGGCTTTATTTTCCTTTGGTTTTTACTTTAAGAGTCAATCCTTGGACCGCTGCGATCTCTGCTAGGTCACCTTTTTCGATGGACGTATCGCTGACCGCGTTCCAATGCTCGCCTTCGACAAAGATCCAGCCGCCCCGCGAGTCGATTGGCGTCAATGCGGTCACAGTTTTTCCAAGCAGAGTTTCCGCGCCCGCTCTTACCGGCAAGCGCTGCGCGCCCAAACCCTTGCCGATAATGAAAACAAAGAACGCCGCTGTGACCAGTGTCGCCGGAATGATGTAGCTGAGAGACAATCGGAAGAGCGGATCGGCGCGGTTGAAGAGCATGAGCGAGCCGATCAGGAACGAAATGATTCCGCCGACAGTTAGGACACCGTGGGTGGGCGCATAGACATCAAAGATGAAAAGCATCAGCGCGAGCGCGATCAATACCAGCCCCGTGACGTTGACCGGTAGGATCGCTGCCAGATAAAGCGCAAGGACTAACGCAATCGCGCCA
>QHOQ01000186.1:8093-11428 GCA_003219355.1 Verrucomicrobiota bacterium | reverse complement strand
CCTGATGCGACGTTTTTTCTGCTTTCCCGCTGATGCGAATTTGTCGATCCAGTTCAATCCAATAAAATGCCAGCGCAGCGTAGGGATTGGCTTCGAGTTGCACTCCCTTTTCGCTTTCGTAATTCGTGAAAAAAACGAAACCGTCTTGGTCGAATCCTTTCAGCAACACCACGCGCACGGACGGCTTTGCGTCGCGCCCAGCGGTAGCGAGACTCATCGCGTTGACGTCGCGAATCTGGGCCTCTATTGCCGCAGTGAACCAGTTTGAAAATTGTTTGATCGGATCAGGATCGAGATCGCTACGGCGCAGACCGTGCGCAGCGTGCTCGTAACGCGAAGCGGCAGGATCTCGCGGGGTCTCCATCATGAGGACTGCTCACGGAGCCGTGGCGACAGATGAAACCGCGCTGCCGCTAGCCGGAGCCGCCACTTGACGCAACTTTTCGATAACTTTCGGGACGACTTCGAGAGCGCGGTCGACTTGCGCGTCGGTGTTGAACCGACTGAAGGAAAACCGCAAACCGCGCCGGGCCCCATCTCCACTCGGATCCATCGCCCTGAGCACATGCGAGGCTTCCTCCGACCCCGTGCGGCAGGCTGAACCTGCCGAGCAGCAAATACGATGTCGATCCAATAAGAGAAGGGCCGCGGAAGACTCGATCCCTTCAAATGAAAAACTCGACGTGTTTGGGATTCGCGCAGCACCAGCGCCGTTCACCGCTGCTCCGTTTACGGTCTCAAGGATTGCTTTTTCAAATCGATCGCGCATGGAGCGAACGTGTGTTTTTCCCTCCGATGAGTATTGGGATGCGCGCTCGGCGGCTTTTCCCAGACCAACGATCGATGCGACATTTTCTGTTCCCCCACGGCGCCCGTTTTCCTGGCCGCCACCCAGGATCAACGGGCGAAAACGCGTCCGTCGATTGACATAGACCGCGCCGACACCTTTTGGTCCATGAAATTTGTGCGCGGACAGAGAAAGGAAATTGATCGCCGTATCGCGGAGGCGGACCGGGATTTTCCCGATTGCTTGCACGGCATCAGTGTGAAAGAGCACACTTTTCTCGCGGCATATCTCCGCAATCTTCTCGACTGGAAACAAAACGCCGGTCTCGTTGTTCGCCCACATGATGGAAACCATCACCGTTTCCGGGCGAATCGCTTCTTCCAACTCGCCGAGATCGACATTTCCGTCCCGATCCACACCGACAAACGTCACGTCGCAGCCGCGTTTCGCAAGGTCCTGGCAAGGCCGCAACACCGCACTGTGTTCCACGGCGCTCGCGACCACATGTTTCCCGCGTGGATCATATTGCAGGGCCGAGCTGATTACCGCATTGTTCGATTCCGTCCCGCAGCTCGTGAACACAATTTCCGAAGGTTCACATCCGAGCAGCGCGGCCAGGCGTTCACGGGCGAGATCGAGAGCTTTTAGTGCTTTTCCCGCGAAGGAATAGCCGCTCGAAGGATTGCCATAATGCTTCACCAAAAACGGCAGCATCTCCTCGATGACAGCAGGATCGAGCTGGGTCGTAGCGTTGTTATCGAGGTAAATGATTTCGTCGTCCGTCATGACCCGTCATTGTAGAGACGGCCGCGGCTGCTGCAATCTCCGTGTTCGCAGAGCACGGCGTTTTGTCGATTTTGCTAATTCCGTCTAGATTGGGCCGATGAGATCGCACCGCCGTGGCAAGCGCCCAGCTCTCTATCCCGACGGGGCAGACTTTATCTGCGGGGTGCAGTGGAGAGGAAATTCGAATTCGCGCGCGAGAACACCATTCTTCGCAACGGATCTAACGAGTAATCGAGCTTTTTTCGACGCGGGCAACCACAGCGTCAGTCCATCATGGACGGCGGCAGGAATTCGAAGTAGCCGACCTTGAGTTGGCCGTCTTCTTCGACTAGAACGACCTTGAGATTGAAGTAGGGATCAAAATTCTCGTCCTTCTTCAACTCGTCCACGCTGATGCCCTGTGCGTTGGCCGCCTTTTCAACTTCCTCAGGTGAGAGTTCGGTATGGATTTGCCCGCGCAAACTCGCGCGCCGGATGTCGCCTGGAATCGAGTCGGGCATCGCGCCGATGGCGAACATGGAGTCCACCGCGCCGAATTGTTCCGCGCTGCGCCGGTTCAAAACGTCGGCATCAGTCGAAAACACGTGCAGCATCTTGGGCGCGCGCGGTGTGCCATGCGCCGCCTCGACGTATTTCATCAAGTCCGCAAATTGTTCCGCCGTCACGTTGGTTAGCGGATCCGATTCGTTTCGCGTGAACTCGGCGCGTTCCTCAGCAGGCGTAAACTGGTTGAGGGACATCCGCACCTTGGCGTAGCTGGAGAGTAGCGTGTAAGCCTCCGCGTATTGTTGGTTCGCGATCGCAATGAAAAACGGTTTTGCCGCGACGAGATATTTGCGCTCATCGGGTTTAGCGTCCTTGTCTAAAAAATCATCCTCGTTTTCGTGAGCGGTTTTCTCTTCGCCGGCCGCCGTGCCGCCATCCTGACCTTTCTTGCCGCAACTTGTGAGCAACACCGGCAGCAGAATCGCGGCGATGAGAATTGTGACACGACAGGCGACTGACACTGATAGAGCTTCCATTTTTTTCACGTGACGCCTCATTACGAACATATCCAAGCGATGCTTATGGCGCTCGCGAGTCAGATCGACACCTTGTCGGCGCCTTCGTAGCAAAGCCATATCCGCTCGAAGGGTTGCCGTAATATTTGGTCAGAAACGGCAGCATCTCCTTGATGACAGCAGGATCGAGCTGCCTCGTTGCGTTGTTATCGAGGTAAATAAGCTCGTCCGTTGTGGTCGTCATCATCAAGGTCTAGGAGCGGAGTTGCACACGGTAAAATCGCTCTTTGGCTTGCGCGGCCCGCCGTGCCAAAGCTAGATCGGCGACGACAGGGCACTCTGCAAGACATGGGCGAAATCATGGAGAGAAAGCTGCATTTTGTCCATTCTGGTAATTCTGTCTACATTGCGCCGATGGCCTCGATTTGGGAATTGGCAAACCCGCAGTTGCGCGATCTTGCTGTTTACGAACCGGGAAAACCAATCGAGCAGACGGCCCGCGAACTCGATGTCGATCCAGGTGCAATCATCAAGCTGGCCTCAAATGAGAATCCGCTTGGGCCGTCGCCAAAGGCAATCAAGGCAATGCGCGCCGCCCTGCACAATGCGCAACTGTATCCTGACGGCGGCGGATTTAATCTGCGCGAATCAGTCGCTGCCAAGATCGGTTTAGCCCCGGAGAACATCATCCTCGGCAACGGATCGAATGAAGTGATCGAGTTTTTAGGACATGCGTTTCTTCATCGCGGCGATAACGTCAT
>QHOQ01000186.1:7597-8078 GCA_003219355.1 Verrucomicrobiota bacterium | reverse complement strand
TCGCCTACAAATTGATCGCGACCCTTTTCGGCGCGCACACGATTCAAGCTCCAAGTCCGGATCGCCAGCAAGACCTTGATGCGATGCTGGACGCGATCACGCCGAAAGCGCGTCTGATTCTCATCCCCAACCCCAATAATCCAACCGGCGCTTTGATTTCGCAGCACAAGATCGACAAGTTCATGTCGCGCCTTCCGGAAAATATAATTGTTGTTTTCGACGAAGCCTATTTCGAGTTCCTAGACGATCCTCCTGACACACTCCAATACGTTAGAGAGGGCCGGAACGTTGTCGTTCTGCGCACCTTTTCGAAAATCCACGGACTCGCTGGTCTGCGCATCGGCTACGGCATCGCGAGGACTGACTTGATAAATGTGCTTCAGAAGACGAGGCAACCATTCAACGTCAATGCCATCGCTCACGCCGGTGCGCTCGCTGCTCTCGCTGACGACGCGCACCAGCTTGAAACCAAGCGTGTTGT
>QHOQ01000186.1:2951-7569 GCA_003219355.1 Verrucomicrobiota bacterium | reverse complement strand
TGAGATGAAATTCGAGTTTGTTCCGAGCGCAGCGAACTTTGTGATGGTAAATGTCGGTAACGGCGTCGCTGCCTTTAAGGAGTTGCTCGCGAGAAAAATTATCGTGCGACCGCTCAAAGGCTACAAGTTGCCAGAATGGATCCGCATTTCCGTGGGAACAATGGAACACAACCAAAAATGCATCGCCGCGCTGAAAGAGATTCCGAAAGATCAAGGGATTTGATTGCGGGAGAGCAACCGATAACTGTGGGTGAGACCATCGCAGCGATCTCGACCCCAGCCGGTGAAGGCGCAATTGCGCTCGTCCGCATCTCTGGCGTGAATGCGGTCCACGTTGCCAACAAGATTTTTCGCGGCAAAGAAAAGCCGTCGCGATTTGCATCGCATGTTCAGCATTTCGGGGAAATCGTCGATGCCTCGGAACGATTGGTTGATCAAGTGATGCTCTCGATCCATCAGGCGCCAACCAGTTACACCGGCGAAGATTTGGTCGAGATCAGTTGTCACGGCGGGGTGCTGGTAAGCGCGAACGTGCTCGAAGCTTGTCTGCGTGCGGGCGCACGCGCGGCGCGCCCGGGCGAATTCACGGAGCGCGCATTTCTCAACGGCAAAATGGATCTGACCCAGGCCGAGGCAGTGATTGATCTGATTCGTGCCAAGACCGATCTCGCGCTCCGTTCGGCTACCGAGCAGCTCGAAGGCAGGCTGGGCGAGAAGATCGGAAAGATTCGTTGCGAGTTCATTTCGCTGCTCGCGCACATCAACGCGTCGATCGATTTCCCGGAGGAAGGCATCGCGCCGGACGAAGGCGAAAAGTTGCTGGCACGCCTTGATTCAGTTTGCGAAGAAATCGGGGCCCTGCTCGCCACGGCCGATCAGGGTCGCATTCTGCGCGAAGGTGTGCGGGTCGTGATTTACGGCGCGACTAATGCCGGCAAGTCGAGCTTGCTGAATCAGCTTCTGGGTTATGAACGCGTAATCGTTAGCGAAACGCACGGTACGACGCGGGATACGATCGAAGAAATGATTAACCTCCGCGGTGTGCCAATCCGCTTGCTCGATACCGCCGGCTTGCGAACGTCGACAAGCAACGTCGAGCGCGAAGGGATCGCGCGCACCGAGAAGTCGCTCCAGACCGCGGACTTGCGGCTTCACATCGCGGATCGCAACGCGTCAAGACCTTCACACTTCGACAAACGCGCCGACAATGGCAGCGAAATTGTACTCTTGAACAAGAGCGACCTTCCTGAACACCATGATTGGAAACATTTCGAGGCGCTGCGTATCTCGTGCGCGACCGGAGAAGGCCTGCCGGACCTCGAAAAAGAAATTCTCGCGCGAATTACCAAGCAAAACCTGAAGCCGGAAAGCACAGTTGCGATCAACACTCGTCATCGCGATTGCTTGCGCCGCGCGTTGGAATCGTGCAATCGCGCGCGAATGGCGATGCGCGATCGGCTGACGCCGGAATACATTGCGGTAGATCTGAACGAAGCATTGTGCGCGGTCGGAGAGGTAATTGGCGCCGTGGATGTCGAACAAATTCTCGACTCTGTCTTCGGACAATTTTGCATAGGGAAATGAAAAATGCCTACGAACGATTCGTCAGGCCGCTTCTGTTTTCCTTGGATGCTGAGGCCGCCCACCATTTAACGATCGCATTACTGAGCCGCGGATCACACATCGATCTTGCGTTGCGCGCCCTCGAAATTTTTCAGCCGCGACCAAAACCGAAAGCCCTTTTCGGCGTAAAGTTTCCAAACCCAATCGGGGTCGCAGCAGGGCTCGATAAAAATGGCGTTGCAATGCCGGCATGGGCAGCGCTCGGCTTTGGTTTCATCGAGATCGGCACGGTGACCGCCAAACCGCAAGCCGGAAACCCCAAGCCGCGAATCTTTCGCTTCCCCGAACAGCGAGCGCTGGTCAACCGGCTCGGTTTTAACAATGACGGCGCCGATGTCATAGCGGACCGGATGCACAAACTGCGCGAAAGTGGACGTTGGCCAGCGGTTCCAGTCGGGATCAACATCGGTAAATCGAAAGCGACGCCGCTTGGGGAAGCAACGGACGATTACCTCTATTCCTTTCGGCTGCTTCGCGAATTCGCAGATTACATCGCGCTGAACGTTAGCTCGCCGAACACGCCCGGCCTGCGGGCATTGCAGGAGCCGGCTGCGCTTTCGCGGTTAATTCGCGCGATCCGCGATGAAAACCGGAAAAACCCGAAACCGGTGCTTGTGAAAATTGGCCCGGATCTTTCGTCCAATGAATTGGAAGATCTCATGGCGACCTGCGAGCAAAATGAAATTGTGGGCATTATCGCGACGAACACGACGCTCGATCATTCATCCATTCCGTCAGCGCGCGACCAAGAAGGCGGTTTGAGCGGGGCGCCGCTCCGCGAAAAATCGACAGCACTTGTCCGAGCAATCGCCGCACGATCGACAATTCCGGTGGTCGCTTCCGGTGGAATTTTTGACGCTGAATCCGCTCGCGAGAAGTTCGAGGCTGGGGCGCAGCTCCTTCAGCTCTATACAGGATATATTTATCGTGGCCCGGGACTTCTTCGTGAGATCAGCGAAAGTCTTTCGTAAGATCGAGATCGTGCGACGCTCATTCGGCGCGTTCGCGGTGATCCCGCTCGATTTTCAACGTGAACCTTTCCCATAAAATCGGCAAGCTCGTGCAGCCGTTGACCTACCGGCGCGCATGGCGAAGAGCGCAACGCTTCATTTTTCCGCTGCCAGTTGAGCCACTGCTTGCCAGCCTCGATCAGGAACGTCTACGCCAGATCCAGCAACGCTACGCTAGATCGTCCGCGGATTACGCCAAATACGCCGACGTCGATCGCTGGTTGCGTATCAATCGGAAACGCGTGCAAGATTTGAAACTGAATCGCTCCCTGCCCAAACACGTACTCGATCTCGGCTGTGGAGGTGGATTTTTCTTGTTTATCCTAAAAAGGCTCGGTCATCCCGTCCTCGGTTTGGACGTAGATCAGTTCCCGCTTTTCACCGAGTTACTCGATCTTTTCGACGTCCAGCGTGTCGTATGGAGGATCAAAGCGCTCGAGCCGCTGCCCGATCTCGATCAAAAATTCGATTGGATCACGGCGTTCTCCATCAATTTTAATCTTCACTATCCGGCAGAGCGACTCTGGGGGCCAGCCGAATGGGATTTCTTTCTGCACGATTTACAGCGACATCTCGCCCCGGGCGGCAAAATCTTTTTCGGACTCAACCCCACATTCGGCGGTCATTACCATACATCCGAGTTGCGGAAATTTTTTATCGACAGGGGCGCGAACGTCGAGCGGGAACAAATCTTTTTCGATAAAGGATTGCGCTTTTAAGTCACGGCAGCGCCGTCATCAACAGACGCATGCAGGAAAGCGTCGGTGGAATTCGTTCCTTCGATTCTTTTATTATCGGTCTTTTAATTGGCAAACGAGTAACATGATTGTGTCCCCGAACACGAGGGCGCGCGTGCAATTGTTATGGCGGCTGGGCCGATGACTCCGGGCTTGCAGACGGACGGGGTCGGGAATCGCCAAATCGCTGCCAATGGCGATGACGCGCTTCGATTTCTTGCAATTTGAGGCGCTGATCGTCCGTGAGATTAGCGGCCATTTCGCGGTGCGCTCCGATCATGATCTCGTGAACACGACGCCCGGTCTCTTTTCTTATTTCTGCTAGCTGGGCGGCCGTTTTATCGATTATTGGCGAAATTTTGGCGACCTGTTCCGGCGTCAGCTTCAGCTCTGTGCGGAGCCTATCCCGCATTCTAATGCCCATCAGTCCGGGGTGATGAAATTCGGAGAAAAGGTGTCGCGCATGCATCGCACCAAGGAAGGCTCCCGTCATCCCACCGGCGATGAAGACCAGGATAAAGCCGGCAATTAATTTCCACTGCAATGCGCGGTTCATTGTGAAAATTCATCTTGAATCGCCGAATCTGCGATGGCGTATTCATTTGCCAAAGATTCACCGAGTTTCCGGTTCTGGCCCGTTTCGCGAGCCGCCGCAATCGTCGATACAACGATTACCACCGCCGACAGCAGCGCAACGCGCCGAAGCAGGGGCGTCAAACCGTTCGGTCTCTTCATCCCTGAGCGCCAGACTGCGACTACCCGCGTATCGAATCCGAACGGGATTGTTGTCGGAACGTCTTCGTGCACTTGTGCGGCCGATCGCAGCAACCGGTCGATTTTTTGATCGGCAACCTTCATAACTTTTCTCTTGCTGAAATTTTAGCGAGCTGACCTTTCATTTTTTGCCGCGCCCGATACGCCCGCACTTTAATAAGCGCCGCGCTCCAGCCGGTAATTTTCCGTATTTCCTCAACGGAACGCCCCTGTAAATATAGCAAATCGATTGCGAGCCGCTCGACTGGTTTGAGTACGTCAAGCAGATGCTCAACCAGCTGGCGCGACGCGAAACGCTGATCTGGAGCGAGTTCGCTCGAGGAAGTAGTCAGATTCTCAACTACCGCTTGCTCTTCTTCGCTCAAATCGGCGTAGCGCACCTCAGGGCGAACCTTCTCAGACTCGATTTGATTCAGGCAAGTGTTCACCGCGATCCGCGAAACCCAATGCTCCAACGGCACTTTGCGGGAGAAT
>QHOQ01000186.1:2153-2623 GCA_003219355.1 Verrucomicrobiota bacterium | reverse complement strand
AAAAATGTAACCGGCAAGATTCCTCCCCGGTCATTAGCTACAGAAGCGCAAAAAGCGCAGCAGAAAACAACAAAGGAAGAACAAACTATGAAACGAAACCTGTTAACACTTGCGGTCGCCAGCACGATTGCGCTCAGCGGCTATGTGGTTGTGCAAGCACAACCCGGCCCGGGCGGCCATGGCCCCTGGCACGGCCACGAGTTTGGTCTCCACGGGATCACCGAAAAGCTGAATCTCACATCGGATCAACAGACCAAGGTCCAGCCGATCCTCGACACGGCCAAACCACAGATCGCCGCCATTCATCAGGAGGCGATGCAGAAAATGAAGACGGTCATGGACAGCACGCTGTCACAGATCCGTCCGCTACTCACAGCGGAACAGCAAAAGAAGCTCGATGACATTCAGAAGGCGCATCAGGACATGATGAACGCCCACAAAGAGCTTCACGACGCAATGGAGGAATAAGC
>QHOQ01000186.1:0-2012 GCA_003219355.1 Verrucomicrobiota bacterium | reverse complement strand
AGTTTTGGAATTGGATCTTTTGCAATCCTAATGATGGTTTCTATTCCTCCTGCTGGTGCGACTCCTGACCGGCAAGCTGATGAGGCTGCAATTCGCGATGTCGTGCAGACGCGACAACAACAGGCGTGGAACCAACATGATGCCAAAGCCTACGCGGCGTTGTTCGCCGAAGAGGGCGATGTCGTTAACGTGGTCGGCTGGTGGTGGAAGGGTCGTAAGGAAATTGAGAACAAACTCACCGATGCGTTTGCGTTCGTTTTTCGGGAAAGCACGCTCACTATCACTCAGGTGGACACCCGCTTTCTGATGCCGGAAGTTGCCGTGGCACACACGCGCTGGACAATGACTGGCGCGAAGACACCGCCGACAATTCCGGAACCTCGTGAAGGCATTCAAACCATAGTGTTACACAAAGTGGGCGAAAAATGGATGATCGCGGCTTTCCAGAACACGAACTATCGCCCTGAAGTTCCATTTCCAAAAGGCCCGAGCGCACCAGTGCCGGCTTCGCAGCCGCCGAGATGACGTAAGGACCGGAGGCATCTCCCGTGGCGTTTGCTGCATCTCACAGAGATCCCTCCGCAGAATTGACGTCTGCTTGCGCCTGGAAATTCTACGCGTCCGAGAAAGCGTACGCTGCGCTTAGCCCCGTTTCTTTCGCCAGGAGAATAGGAAGACGATTACGCCTAATCCCGCCAGAATCGCCGCGGCGGTGAAGCCCGCGGTTGAGATTTCGGCGCGGGAATGAAAATTCTCTTTCAGCCGAGCAGCAAGGCCGATCAGAAAAAACAGAAAGCCCACGCAGACCAAGATCAAACTAATCGCTTTTTGGTCATTGGAAGACATTTTCATTCGGCAGTGAGCAGTCAGATATAACGGCGGGATAAAAATTCAAGCGCGGTCTTACTTAGCCCGCGACGTCGGCCTCTGCCCAGCGCCGTGGTGATACAACGCGATCTGTGACACATGGCGCCGCGGAAAGTTTACAACGGCATTTTCATTCTGCTCGCCTCAATCTAGGTTCGGTTGATGAGGAAAAAGATTTTCGTGTTCTTCCTGTCGGAGCTGATTGCAATCGTCTCGTTTCCTCTAAATGCGCAAATCGATCGGATCACGGGAAAGAATTTTGCGACGCGATCGGCAGTGCTGGCGCGGCATAGCATGGTCTGCACCAGCGTGCCGGCGGCCACGCAAGTTGGGCTCGATATTCTGAAGCGCGGCGGCAGCGCTGTGGGTTTAATGGAGCCCGTCTCGAACGGAATCGGCGGCGATCTTTTCGCAATTGTTTACAGGGCGAAGGAAAACAAACTTTACGGAATCAACGGGAGCGGACGTTCACCGCTCGGTTTGAGTTACGATCAGATGAAGGGCGAACTGGCAAAACTGCATCGTGACACAATTCCACCGATCGGCATGTTGCCGATCAGCGTTCCTGGAACTGTGGACGCGTGGGGGCAGCTCCATAAAAAATTTGGCAAACTTAAGTTCGCGGACGATCTGGCGCCTGCGATTCGTTATGCGGAGGAAGGCTTTCCGGTCACGGATCTAATTGCCTATTATTGGGCTTTCGGTCCACGTCTTTACAAGGATTTACCCGGTGCATTCTTTGAAACTTACACGCTCGACGGCAAGGGCCGCACCCCTGTGAAGGGCGATATTTTCAAAAATCCAGACCTCGCGAAAACTTTGCGGCTGATAGGTGAAAAAGGTCGCGACGCTTTTTACAAAGGCGAAATCGTGGACAGGATCGACATGTTCATGCAGCAGAACGGCGGGTTTCTGCGCAAAATCGATTTCGAGAAACACACCTCGACATGGGTTGAACCGGTCTCCACGAGCTATCGCGGCTACGATGTGTTCGAATTGCCGCCGAACGGGCAGGGCATCGCCACACTGCAGATGTTGAATATTCTGGAAGGATTCGACCTGCGCGCGATGGGACGCAATTCGCCGGACGCGTTGCATACGATGGTCGAAGCGAAGAAAATCGCGTGGGCCGATCGAGCGAAGTT
>QHOQ01000185.1 GCA_003219355.1 Verrucomicrobiota bacterium | reverse complement strand
GGCGCGTCCAGCCGCTAGTCTTCCAGCGGGGTGAGGACGCCCAGGAACGGTAAGCCGACTACCCAAAACACGAAGAAATCCGAGCCATAAAGAACGACGGCGACGCCAAGGAATATCGCCCACTTGGTCGCGCGGACCCAGATCGACTGAGTCCTTTTCGAGAAGGCAATCCGCAATTCTCGTCTGATACTCCTTAGCATCTCTCCTGGCTCCGTAGGCTCGACATTAGGTCTAACGAGACGGAGATAGGAACCGGTATGGCGAGTCGAACGCGATCAGCAACCACAGGCGACCGAACGGTATCGCATCGGAAATCAGATCGACGCCGCGACGATCTTTACGTGCTCTGACTTCGCAAGCGTGCATCAGCGTAGCATCGTACGAGCCTCGTATTTGCGTCGCAAGCACGTTTCGTCGTCCGCTGCGGTAGCAGTTTCGTAATGTTTGAACGAACACCGGCATTTTCTTTCATTTCCGGGGTGTCCAGCTTGATGCCGGAAAAGTGCTGTTTTCCATCGTGATTTACCTATGAAAATGGGGTGTGGCTGGGGGCGGAATCGAACCGCCGACACGTGGATTTTCAGTCCACTGCTCTGCCAACTGAGCTACCCAGCCGCAAGATCGACAATCGCAGGCGAAAGCCGGGCGTTCACTATGCAAAATTCGCGCGGTTGAGCAACAACGAAGCAACCATTCTGTTCCTTTGCCTCCACTAATCGTCTTGTGCAGCGGGCAGAATCGTCTCACGCTCTCTTGCATGAGCGATCAATTCCTGAACGAACTGAATCTCTGGTGCCTGAGCCGGCAAGAGGCGATTGCCGCGACCGGGAACGCCGACTGCCCCTATTTCAAACTCATTACGTCGCTACAATACCAAAGCACCATCCTCGGCGGCATTATCGAGATGCCGAAGGATTTCCTGACTGACTTGGGATCTATCCCGCGAGCGGTCTGGTGGTGGTTGTCACCGGATGATTACGACATTTCCTATCCGAGCGTCGTCCACGATTACATTTACAAGCAAAAGGGCGATCTCAGCTCGCAGCAGCTCCCGCAAAAACAGGTGGACCGCGAAACAGCCGATCGTGTGCTGCGTGAAGCAATGGCGGCAGTCGGTGCATCGAACTTCCGGCAAGGCATCGTGTACAATGCCGTCCGAACTTTTGGCCAGCGCTGGTAAAATCGCACTAAGAAAATCAAACGTTAGTTCCCTGAGAATTTTCTCGGCAGCTCCACTGCGCTCCTTAACAGTCGCAGATAATGGTTTCGCGAAATCTCGATCCCGCCAAATTGTTGCAGGTGCGGCGTAAGCCATTGGGTGTCGAGCAAAACGAATTTTCTCGCGCGCAAATGTTGTACCAGTGCCACGAGCGCAATCTTGGAAGCGTCTCTTTCGCGATGAAACATCGATTCACCGAAAAAAGCGCCGCCGACCGCGATTCCATAAAGTCCTCCAGCGACTTTGCCTTCTCTCCAGGCTTCGACGGAATGCGCATAACCCAGCTCGTGCAGTCGAGTGTAGCTCTCCATAATTTCACGGTTGATCCAGGTATCTTCACGTTTCGCGCAGCCTTCGATTACCTCCGAAAAACGCGTGTCGATCTTAATTTCGAAAAGTTGCTTTCGCAGGATGCGCCCCAATGCGTGTGGCACATGAAAATGTTCCAGGGGAATGATTGCGCGCGGGTCGGGCGAGAACCACCCGATGGAATCGTCTTCCAGCGCCATCGGAAAAACGCCGAGCCGATAACCTTGCAGTAAAAGATCAGGCTCAATCATGGCGCGTTAAAGAGTTGAAACGTTAAAGCGTTAAAGCGCCAGCCACCAGTGTGACCCCCTGGAACGCTTCAACCGTTCAACGATCCAGCGCTCTTGCAATGGAACGCCTGCTTTCTAAAATAAGCGGATGATACGCATGGCGATCTCGTTCCTGATCGCATGGATGTTGGTCGTGGGCGGCTGCGCTGATCCGATGGAGCAACGCAGCACAGAAGAAGTAGGCGGACAGTTTCAACGTGGCGTCACCGGCCAGGGCACGCTCGGTCCGATCGAGCGACCGTCCACCGACCCCGCGGCCGAGCACGGCGTGCCGCAAACCCACCCGTAGCGCGTGAAAACAGCCGCCCCATCAGCGCATTCAAGAATTCTCATTCTCGATTTCGGTTCGCAGTACACCCAAGTCATTGCCCGGCGCATTCGTGAACTCCAGGTTTATTCTGAGATCGTTCGCTTTGACACACCGGCGGCCGAAATCGCGAAACTAAAACCAAGTGGACTCATTCTTTCCGGAGGTCCGGCAAGCGTTTACGACAAAGGCGCCCCACATCTCGATCCGGAAATCTTTTCGCTCGGCATTCCGGTGCTCGGCATTTGTTACGGTCTGATGCTGATGGCACATCACCTCGGCGGCCAGGTCGTGTTCACCGGGCGCCGCGAGTACGGCGCCGGGACATTGCACATCGCAAACGGCTCGGAACTACTCGGCGGACTCGGGCCGCAGATCGATGTCTGGAACAGCCATGGCGATGAAGTGACGGCGCTGCCGAAGGGATTTCGCGCTGCTGGGAGAACGGAGAGCTCTAACTTCGCAGCGGTGGAGGATCCACAACGCAAGCTTTACGGCCTGCAGTTTCATCCCGAAGTCGCACACACGCCGCGGGGGAAGGAGATTCTGCAAAATTTTGTCTATCACATCTGCCAGTGCACGATGGACTGGACAATGGGTTCCTTCATCGAAGAGGCCTGCGCGTGCGTCCGCGAACAGGTCGGTGATCAAAAAGTCGTACTCGGTTTGAGCGGCGGGGTCGATTCGTCCGTGACCGCTGCGCTGCTGCACAAGGCGATCGGCGACCAGCTCACCTGCATTTTCGTCAACAATGGTCTGCTCCGCTCGCGCGAAGAAGAAATCGTCCAGCGCGTTTTTGGCGAAAATTTTCATGTCCGCCTGAAATATGTAGATGCGAGCGAACGTTTCCTCGCGCTGCTCAAAGGCGTGACCGATCCCGAAACAAAACGAAAAATCATCGGCAACGAATTCATCAAAGTGTTTCAGCACGCGACCAAGGAGCTGCTCGAGGAAGATCGCAAAAATGGAGCGCGCAAGCACGGCGGTTACAAGTTTCTCGCCCAGGGCACTCTTTATCCAGACGTCATTGAGAGCGTGTCGATCGAGGGAAACCCCGCACAAGTGATTAAGAGTCACCACAACGTCGGCGGGTTGCCGGAAAAAATGCACTTCGAGCTGGTCGAGCCGGTGCGCCAATTATTCAAAGACGAAGTGCGCCAGGCCGGTTTGCAGCTCGGTTTGCCGAAAGAGATTGTCTACCGTCAGCCGTTTCCGGGGCCGGGTCTTGCCGTTCGAATTCTTGGCGAAGTGACGCCCGAGCGATTGTCGATCCTGCGCGACGCGGACACGATCGTTGTAAGCGAGATGGAATCTTCAGATTGGTATTACCGTGTCTGGCAATCCTTCGCGGTGCTGCTCCCGGTCCGCTCGGTCGGCGTTATGGGCGATCAGCGCACTTACGAAAACACGGTCGTGCTTCGTATCGTCGAAAGCCAGGATGGCATGACCGCGGATTGGGTCCGCCTTCCTTATGAATTGCTCGCACGTATCTCGGCTCGAATCAGCAACGAAGTCAAAGGTGTCAATCGCGTTTGCTACGATATTTCAAGCAAACCGCCCAGCACGATTGAGTGGGAGTGAATTCGATTTGTTGGTCTTGCACTGCACTACGATCCTGGCGATCAGCCGATCACGCCAATCGCGCGAATGAATTCGCTGAAATCTTTGCCGTTGCGGGCGGCGTGATTTAGCGCGCTGAGTCTCGCATCCGATGCAGCTTCGGGCAAAACAACCCGGCGTGTCTGCAAGTGGTTGGCAAAGACGATTTCGTCCCACTGGATTGAGGAAATCTCGTCATTAAAGCGCGCAACCGAACGGCCACGAAAAAATGCGCGCGTGGTTTCCGGCGGATTGAAGATCGATCTCTTAATATCCTCTTCAGTCACAACCCGGCGCATCGTCCCCTGCCGGATAAGCTCGTAATACAGTCCGCGCTCAAGATCGACACTGTGATATTCGAGATCGATCGACTGCAGCCACGGATCGCTCAAGGAAAGTTTTTCTTCTTCCTGCAACGCATTAAGCAGGAGCTTCTTCCCGACCCAATCGACGCGGTCGCGTGCCAGCATGACGTCGCGCTCGAGATCGTTAAGAACACTTTCCCACTCCCGCAAGATCCATTGCCGATCTTCATCCGTGCCACTATCGGTGCCGGCCGCGGCCTTGAGATAAATCCGTTGCACATCGATCGCGGAAATCTTTCGACCGTCCTTTAGTTCGATGATCCAATCGTAGGTTGGATCGCGGCTGATCGACTTGTTCGCATCGACGGGTTGTGCGATCTCGAGTTGCGGTACTTCTCCGCGCTCGATCAGATCGAGAATAAGAGAGGTAGTCCCGATCTTCA
>QHOQ01000262.1:3520-3974 GCA_003219355.1 Verrucomicrobiota bacterium | reverse complement strand
GAGACTGCTCAAGTAGTCCAATTTCTGTTTAACGACGTCGAAATACTTTGGGTCGAACTTCTCTCTCTGCGGAATATTTGCCTGCACTGCGGCGACGTGAAGAGGATTTGTTGTCGGAGGATTCCGGACGCTCTGAATGCCAAATGTGAAGAGGCCAACAATTCCAACCATCGTGAGTGTCAGATCAAAATGCGGCCGCATTCGACGTGTTTGTGCTTCGACAAAGAAACGGATCGGGGCCGTTACTGCAATGACATTGACGAATGCAATCGCGAACGACAATCCGGTTACACCGGTGAATTCCGCGATTTGGATAAGTGGCCAATTGGCATGCAACGCGACACCAAGTCCGTTCCAACCGAATCCGCCAAACAACCAACCTCTTATCCACTCATGCGCGACCCAGGCGCTCGCGCCGCAGAATGCCGTCTGCAGATTTCGTTGCGAACTAAGA
>QHOQ01000262.1:2330-3457 GCA_003219355.1 Verrucomicrobiota bacterium | reverse complement strand
GAGTCCTTTCAGCCAAAAACTGTCAAATAAGCTTCCGAGCGAACCAAGCCAGCTAAACGTCCCCGTGAAAAAAACGATTCCAGCGACGTACCCGAGCAGGAGATTGCGCAACCATCGCCGTGTTGAATTTCTTCCTGAAAACCAAACGGCGGCGATCAATGGCGTGAGCGCGATCCAGCAAAGCCAATTTTGGTTAAACGGCGGGAAGCAAAGCGTGCAAAGCACTCCACTTAAAATCGCTGCCAGCCATGGCCAGAACTGCAGCAATTTTCGTAACGTGTTCACTCCTGCGATCTGCTCAGACGAGACTGAGCATCCTCTTGCAGCCAATCCCAGAGCTGCCTGAGTTTCTCTTCCACTTCCGATTTGATTTGGTTGAGCTCCGCTGAATCGAACTTTCCGTTCTCGGGCCGCCGCTGCGCAAAAAGATAATATTTGATTTTCGGCTCGGTCCCCGACCCACGCACGGCAATGCGTGTCCGATTTTCGAGTTCAAAGATCGACATCTTCTCCTTGGGAATTTCGTCGCCTTCGGTGTCCCGAATCGTTTCTGTTTCGAAATTTCTGACACTCGTCACTTTTGATCCAAGTATTTCTGAAAACGGGTGTATCGCGTAGGATTCAACCAACTGCTTGATTTTGCTCGCGCCCTCCGCGCCTTCGAAAACAAGCGAGCCATTTTTCTCCGCAAAATAGCCGAAGATTGCGAAGGTTTCGTCGAGCAACTCATCAACTGTTTGGCCGCGGGACTTCGCGTATGCAGCCACTTCGCAAAACATGATCACCGCGCCATTGCCGTCCTTGTCGCGAACGAAATCAGCTCCGCTGTACCCGTAACTTTCTTCCCCCCCAAAAACGTAAAACGAAGAATGGCTGAGACGAAGCTTCCGTGTTTCTTCTTCGCCAAGATCGACATAGTTTGGTTGTACGTTTTTCGGGAGCTCTCGCTCGTATTTGCTCAGTTTCGCTCCAATGTATTTGAAGCCGGTGAGCGTTTCCACGCATCGCAAACCGTAGTATTCCGCAATCGCCTTTTGCAGATCCGTCGTGACAAATGTCTTGATGATCACGGCGCGTGACGCGTTGCCTTTGTTCAGAATGCCCCGATCGAACAGCATCTTTGTCCG
>QHOQ01000262.1:0-2314 GCA_003219355.1 Verrucomicrobiota bacterium | reverse complement strand
TTTGATTACCGGTCAGCAATTCCATTTTGCCGGTTTTTGTGCGCACCGCCGCCCCCATTCGGTCGCAATCCGGATCGGTCGCCACAACAAGATCGGCACCTTTCTTTCGGGCAAGATCAATAGCCATACTCAACGCCTCGGCGTTTTCCGGGTTGGGCGATTTCACCGTGGAGAATCGCCCATCGAAACGGTCCTGCCCTGGGACGACATCAAAATTGAATCCCAGTCGCTTAAGCATCGGCTCGAGAAGCGGCGAATAAACGATACGCAGCGATTTTGCTTCGCGAATAATCTGCGGATCTAAAATCAACGTCTCGAGGCGCTGCATGTACGCTTCGTCGATTTCTTTTCCGAGCGTCGTGATTTTCCCTTGTCGATTTTTTGGCAGCGGCGCGAAGGTTTCACTCTTGATTGCGTTCACCTTTGCAATGATTCCGCTCGCGTGCGGCTCGATTACCTGCGCGCCATCGTTAAAGTAAACTTTGTAGCCGTTGTCGTGGGGTGGATTGTGGCTCGCCGTGATAACGATGCCCGCGTTCGCTTTGATATAGCGAACAGCGAAGGAAAGTTCCGGCGTCGAGCGCGGTCCATCGAACACGAACGCGTCACAACCATTTTCGGCCGCGATCTTTGCCGTCAGTTTGCAGAATTCATTCGAGAAAAAACGCGGGTCATGCGCGATCACAATTTTCGGCTTCGCAGAAATTCTCTCGCGCTGGTTCCAATCGTGCAGATAAGCGATGAGTCCTTGCGTCGCGCGACTGATGTTGAAGAAATTCATCGCATTCGTTCCGACACACGGAAATTGCGGCTGCTCGTTTTCACGCGAATCGTCGCGCTCCGCTGCGGTTACGATTTTGCCAATTGTGCGCCCGCGCAGACCGCCAGTGCCGAACGCGAGCGTCTGATAAAAACGGTCGTTTAATTCCGGCCATGCCCCGGCCGTAACGAGCTCGTCGACCGCTCTCAAATAAAGATCCGATGGCGCTCCGGCAAGCAGGGTTCGGATGTTCATCGCCGCCGATTCCATCAATTGGCTGTCAGCAACGGCGCGCTCGATTTTCGAATGCAGTTTTGCAACGTCGCCCGGCATCGCTGCCAACTGTTCCGCCGTGAACACGCTTTGCAAGCGCTCTTCTGTAGCCGCGGGTAGTGCCGCAGATTTCCGTTCGTGCCGCAGATTTCCGTTCAGCTCGCGGTTACCGATCGATAAACCAATAACGCCGCGGCGATGTCTTCCACGGCCATGCCGAGCGACTTGAAGATGGTCGTCTCGTTTGCGCGTGCCAGAACCTTCTTAGCGAGTGCTTCGCCAAGCTCGGCAGCAATCGTCGCGCCGGAAAGAATGATGTCGCCGGATTCTTTCAACGTGGCTTCGCGCGAATCAACAAAGACGACATTTCTCATTGCATCATCATCCAGCTCGCGCCAATCAGGACGACATGCGCCGACCGCGTTGACGTGACAACCGGACTTCAACCACGAACCGGCTAACACAGATGTCTTCGAGTTCGTCGCTGTGACCCGGCATCGGCATCGCTCACCGCCGCTTTGGCCGGCATTGCCTCTCCGCCGATCTCTTTTGCGAATCGCTCCGCATGCTCGCGCGTAGGACTCCACACCCGAATTTCCTCGAAACTCCTAACGAGTCGCAACGCCTCAACATGACTGCGTGCTTGCACGCCGCTGCCGAGGAGCGCGAGAATTTTCGCGTCGGGAGACGCCAGAAGCTTTGTCGCCGCGGCCGATACTGCCGCGGTCCGCATCTCCGTGATCAATCTTCCATCCATCACTGCGAGTGGCGCGCCCGTTTCAGGATCGACAAGAAAAATTGTCGCCATGTGGGTCGGGATTCCACGCTCCGCATTGGTTGCGTAAAACGTGACGATCTTTATGCCAAGACCCTCAGGAGTTAGCGCCGGCATCATCCCAAAAAATCCACCCGGCGGATCGACTGTGATGACCGAACGCACTGGCTGAGTCACTTTGCCGACCGAGAAATCAATCAGCGCTTTCTCCATCGCCGGGATCAAGTGCTCCATCCGCAAATGCTGCCGCACCTGTTCTTCGTCGAGACATAACGGTCTATCGCTTTTCATTGGATTCTTATGATGGCCGCTTAAACTCGAAAGCCGAAGCTCGAATTGCAAAACAAAGCATAAGCAGCAAGCCTGCTAGGCTTAAAGATTTTGGAATTATGTCTCTCGACTTTGATAGCATTCGCGCGGCGCAGGACCGGATCCGTGCACACGTTCATCGCACGCCGGTGTTGACAAGCAGGCGGTTGGACGACGCGACTGGTGCGTCATTGTTT
>QHOQ01000049.1 GCA_003219355.1 Verrucomicrobiota bacterium | reverse complement strand
ATCGGCCACGAAAAACTTTGCCAGATCGCGAGGAAAAGAAGAGCGGTGAGGAATTCCACAGCAAAATAGCGAAAAGCGATCTTGCTCCCGCAATTTGCGCAGCGGCCCTGGAGCACGAGCCAGCTGATCAACGGCAGATTTAGATGCCACGGAATCGGCTTCTTGCACGCCGGACAAAAAGAGCGGCGCGGCTCGTCTACCGAAAGATCGAGAGGCAAGCGATAGATGCAGACGTTCAAAAACGAGCCGACCGCGGCGCCGAGAATGAACGCAAATGTGCTGAAGAGAAATTGGTAAATCGGATTGTCCACGTAATTAGCCGGCGATCGATCTCGATCTACGGCGCTCCATGATCCAGGCAATCCAGATGCAGCTTTCATAAAGCAGACACATCGGGAGTCCCATCGCGATCAACGTCAGGATGTCCGGCGTCGGCGTAATGATTGTGGCCAGGATAAAAATGAGCACGATCGCATACGGTCGCGTGCGCGCCATGAATCTGAAAGTGACCAAGCCGAAGCGCACGAGAGCCAAAACCACCACCGGCAATTCGAAAGCGAGACCGAAACCGATCGTGAATCGCGTCACAAAAGAATAATACTGCTGCACCGTCCAGGTGGGCGTCCAGCCAAGCGATTGGGTGTCGCGGAAGAAAAAGAGAATCGTCTTTGGCAGCAGCCAGAAATAGCCGAGGAGCACGCCAAGCAGAAATAGCGCGAAGCTGACAAAAATGGCGGGAAGCAAAAAGCGCTTCTCCACGGCTGTGAGCGCGGGCAAAACGAATTCCGCCAAAAAATACAGAAGGAGTGGAAAGGAAAGAACGATGCCTGCGTAAAACGCGAGATGAAATGAAATCACCAGGGAATCTGTGATTCCAAGAGCACGCAGCGCTCCAACCTGTGGATCCACATCGTGGAGTGGCGCCTGCATCACGCGCACGAGGGTCGAGCGAAAGGCGAAGCAAATGATCATCGCAGCCACGAGCGTGATCGCCATCTTTACGATGGTCCAGCGCAAGTCTTCCAAGTGCTCCAAAAACGGCTTGGAAGTTTCGCTCTCTGGCATTTCGCGGAATTTAAAAATGTCTCGCAGCGCCATTTGAGATCGACAATCGTTCAGGGCCGCCCGGGCGAAAGAAAACCGCCCGCCACGAGCCGCGCCCAGATGCTCAAAGTGTTTGCATCCCGAATTTCGTTCTTGGTGATCATGCGCCGCAGTTCCTCGATGCCGAATTCGCGACAATCGACAATCGATTCTGTTTCATCGCGCACGTAATCAGCGCACGGCTCGACCGGTCGGGCCAGAAAAAAGTAGCCGTGCTCGTCAGTAAACCCCGGCGAGGAAAAATAATGACCGAGCCCGATTAAATGGCCGTCTTTGGCCAGTTCATAGCCAGCCTCCTCGCGAAGCTCGCTCAATACAACGGCTTCGATCTCTTTTTGATCCGGCTTAGACTCTTTGTCGATCTGACCGGATGGCAATTCCCAAATCGCCGCGCGAATCGGCACGCGTTCTTGGCGAATGAGAATAATTTTCCCGGCACGAGTCATCGGCGCAATGATGACGGCGGCTTTGCGATGCACAACCGTCCAAGCCCGTGGCGTCGCCCGCGTTGGTGTCCGGACATGATCGGTCACGACCTCTAGGTGCGCGTTCCCAAAATGCCGGTCGCTCGAGATAGTTTCCCATCCTTCGCCATCGCGCACGAGATTGCTCTGCTTCACGCGGGAAACTGTAGCGGCCGCTGCCCCAGCGGCAAACTGCTGGATTCGCTGTGAGCTTAGTCGAGCAGTTTATGCCAGCGCGCGATCTGCGCAGCGACGTTTCCCGGCGCGGGAGCACCGATTGCAGTCCGCGCCGCGAGCGAACGGCGAACGTCGAAAACGTTCGCAACATCGATATCAAATAATGGCGAAGCTTTTTTCAGTTTCGCGATCGGAATTTGATTGAGCGGCGATTTCGTCTTCGCCGCATGGGCCACAAGTTTGCCGACGATCTCGTGCGCCTCACGAAACGGCGTCCCCTTCTTAACGAGATATTCCGCCAGATCGGTTGCGAGAAGGTTGGCATCGCTTGCCGCGGCTTCCATGCGACTGCGATTGATCTCGATTTTCGGCAGCATTGCGGAAAACACCTCCAGCGCCGCGCGAACGGTATCTACCGAATCGAAAAGCGCCTCCTTATCTTCCTGCATATCGCGATTGTAAGATGACCGTAACGCTTTCAACGTGGTCAAGATCGACAAAAAGTTGCCGTAGAGTCGGCCGGTTTTGCCGCGGGTGAGCTCTGCCATATCGGGATTTTTTTTCTGTGGCATCAAACTGGAACCATTGGAAAAAGCATCGCTGAATTCTACAAAACCGAATTCGTACGTGCTCCAGGTGATCAAATCTTCGCTCAATCGCGAGAGATGCATCCCGATCATCGCGAGGCAAAAAAGAAATTCACAAACGAAATCGCGATCGCCGACCGCATCGAGACTGTTCTGACTTACCCGCGCAAACCCGAGCTGCTGCGCGATTCGCTCGCGGTCGAGGGCGATCGTCGATCCAGCCAGCGCGCCGGAACCGAGTGGCAAAACATCCGTTCGTGCATTGCAATCACGGAGGCGTTCAGCGTCGCGGCCGAAAGCTTCAATTTGCGCCAGCAAATAATGCGCGAGAAAAACTGGCTGAGCACGTTGCAAGTGGGTATAACCCGGCATGACAACATCGACGTGTTGCTCCGCAAGATCGAGCAATGCGGTCTGCAACGAGCGAAGTCCGGCACTCAGCTCCGCAATCTCTGCTTTGACGTAGAGCCGCAGATCGAGCGCGACCTGATCGTTCCGGCTGCGCGCGGTGTGAAGTTTCGCTCCCGCGGCGCCAATTCGCTTCGTCAGTGCCGCTTCAATATTCATGTGCATGTCTTCGAGCGACTGGTCCCATTCAAATTTCCCGGATTCGATCTCGGCCTCGATCTCGCGCAAGCCATTGTCGATCTTTTTCCGTTCGTCGGCGGTTAAAATTCCGGCTTGCCCAAGAGCAGCGGCATGCGCAATCGATCCTGCGATGTCGTATGGATAAAGCCGCCAATCGAATGAGACCGATTCGCTGTAGCGCTGCGCTACTTCCGCAGCCTGTTCGTTGAATCTTCCTTTCCGCATCGTCAATTAACGACCGCACTGCGTGTCACGGTGACAGAGACATATTTTGCATCGGGAAGAACGAATTTTCGCAGCTCGACCGTGATCTTTTGAACGGCGAACTTTCCAAGCAAATGCATGGCGAGCAGGTCAGCCAAAGTCTCGATCAAATTTACCGACTGGTCGCGTGCGAAATTCCTGGCTGCTTCGGCGACGGCCGAATAATTGACCGTCTTATCGATCTTGTCTTCTGAATCGCGTGTGCGGTGCCGTGGCCAAAACGTAATGTTGACCGTTAGTCGCTGCGCGCTTGCGCGTTCCTTTTCGGGAACACCGACGCGGGCAAAGATCTCAAGTTGTTCGATGTGAATCCGATCGGCGAAAAGCTCCGGCTCGTCGTACATGGCGTAGATCAAAATCGCTGCGCCTTCGGTCAGAGCAAGGCTCGTTTCTTTTGTGAGGTGCCGTAACCGAAGCTAAAGAGCGAAAAAGGCGCGTTTTCCCTCAAAACCTTTCAATTCGAATTCGCCAAGCGAACGCGTCGGAACGAGTCCTTCCAACTTCGTGTGCGCCGTTTCACTCAGGCCGCAAGGTTCACCTAATGACCCGGCCAGCTTTTCCAGACGGAAGATCAAATTCACTTCCGCTCCCATCAAGCTCTCCTCGCCCATCGATGCGATGCCGCCGATTGCAACTGGTCCGAAATGCACTACGAAGCGGAAGTCCGGCCCGCTCTTCTGTTGGAATTCTTTGAGCGCGGCGATCACCGTCACGATCTCTTCCCGAGTCATTGCGGCATCGGGCCAATAGGCAAGAAAACCATCGCCTAGATATTTGTTAATAATGCCGCGGTGATTCTCGATGATCTCCTTGCAAGTGAAAATCCACGCTCCGAGAAGAACGTCCAAGTCTCCGCTTTGCATGCTGCGGCTGAGCGGCGTGAAACTGCGAATGTCCGCGACGAGAAGCCAGCAAGGAATATTCTCGATTTCCCGCAATGTTCGTTGCGTCACCACCGTTTTGTATTCGTCTGAAATCGCGAGCGGCTGACGGAATTTGAAAACCTCATCTCCGATTGTGATTTGATCGCCGTCGCTCAGTCGAACCGGCTGATGAATCCGTCGTTTGTTCAAAAAAGTTCCGTTGCTGCTGCCGAAATCTATCAGCCAGGGTTCGCCGATATTTTG
>QHOQ01000048.1:359-5048 GCA_003219355.1 Verrucomicrobiota bacterium | reverse complement strand
TCTCGCAAGCGGGTTCATGGTTCGAAAGGATGGTAGCACTCGAGGATTTGAGACTAATCGGGACTGGCGAGTGGGCGATCAGCAAAGCGCGCAAAACCAGCACGCTGTAGAAACCGGTAGCAATGGATCCGCGCCCTGGGGTTACCTTACGCAACAGCTAGGGAAACCAGTAAACCTTTCTGACTTCGATGCCGTAGCCAAACCTTTCGCGGTGATTTTATTAACGATCGTCGGAACCATAGCCCTGTGGCTGCTGGCTTCGCGGTTTGTCGCCGCTGCGAGAAACGAGCCGCTTCGACACGCTCTCGCTCGCGACGCGCTCGTTCATGCCCCAATCGCCGTAGGGTTGCTTTTTTTGCTCCTTCCAAGATACGACTTCCGATTTCCAATAGACTGGCCATTCCAGCCGAAATTTGTTGCGCTGGCAGTTGTCGCACTTCTGGCAGTTCGTTTGCTTCACTTCGTCCCGCGCCGGCGGACAACAGGAGATCTCAGCGCACGGATTCGGCAAATCAAAAACACCGTGTCTGCCGATGCGCTGCCTTATCTACTCCTGGCCACGATCATAGGCTTGGGCTTCGCGTTCCGTTACAATGATTACGGCGCCATGTCGTTCGACCATGACGAGTACGGTCTGGTTCAGAAATCGAAAGGTATTTGGGAACTTGGTTTCCCGTTCAACAGGGTTGCGGGAGAAATCAGACCGGCCACCACCTATGAGTTGGTTCCCTATCCGATGGCCGTTACCGGCTTGCTCTTTGGCGAGTCCGAGTGGGCGATACGATTGCCCGCTCTCATCATGGGCACATTGTGCATCGGGATCATCGCGCTCATGGGCCGCCGGCTTTTCAACTGGAGAACCGGCTTGATCGCCGCACTCGTATACGCCTGTCTTCCAATGAATATCCGGTGGGCGCAGAATGCCTTTCACCCGCAGCAGTGCCAATTCATGGCGATGCTTACCTTTTGGTTCTTTTACGAAGGGATCAGAGTTCGTCCATTCCAACACAAATATCTGACCGCAGCGACCGTGACTTTTTGCGCGGCTTATCTGTCATGGGAGGGAAGCGCATTTATCCTGCCCGCTCTGTTCCTTGCCTTACTCGTTGTGCGCTGGGGCGAATGGTGGTGGCTAAAAGAATTCCATCTCTACCGCTGCGTCTTCTTTATGGCTGCGCTAGTGATCGCGCAGTTCTCCTGGCGCACGCTCGCTTCATCACCCTATCTGCAGATAGGCTTCGGGCTTTCCAGCCTCGCCAGCCCTTCCCCGTTTTTTCTAAAGTATGGCTGGCAGCCAATGTATTACGTGGACCATTTGTTATTGTCGGAGAACCATGTTTTTTTCACCCTCATGACTCTAGCCGGAATCCCATTCTGCTGGCGCCAACTCGCCTTCCGCTACGTTGTTACGGTGCTTGGCGCCCTGGTTTTCTGCCACACGAACTTGATTGCGGCTCTATCTACGCGCTACTGCATCTATTATCAACCGCTTCTTATTCTCTCCGGAGTAGCTGCGACTGTCGCCCTCTACGATCGGCTGTTATTGCTTGCCCGGCGCGAAGGCAACTCCACGGTTGCTCGCAGCTTTGCGCATACCGCCGGAGTGGCCATGCTCTTTCTGCTATTTATTCAAAGCAATGAATGGCTGATGAAGCTTTACTCCCTATCGAGCGTGGGCGCTACCCCCGGGCTTATGACACGCCTAGGGACGTATCGCTACGACCACCGCGGCGCCGCGCAATACGTGAAAAGCCACTTCCAGCCAGGTGACCTCATCATCTCGGGTATGCCCCACATCTTTGAACATTACGCCGGGATACCGGGTGATTACTATATCGACACCATCTTAGCGAAGAAAATAACCTACAATGAAAGATTCACCGAACCCCGGTTTATGGACAAGTTTCGTGGTTATCCCACAATTCGTAGCTTGAAGGAGTTGCGTGAAGTAACCAGCCGAGGCCGGCGCACCTGGCTTATTTTCGTGCCTTATGGAGGGTTCTTGAACTTAAACAGTCCGGAAGCGCGTGTATACTTGAATGAACACACCAAGGTTGTCTTTGAGTCCTACCGCGCCAAAGTCCTGCTCATCGGCGGAGAGAGCCAGCCAGCGAACCTGGCAGCAGGCTACAACGCCGAGTAGGCTCGGTTGATCGCCTTTCGCGTAGCTGCACCGATCGAAAAGAGCCTTTCGCGCAAAGGGTCCTGGATTCGCGCTGCTTCCAGCTGACCAACGATCCGTCTTACTTCCGCTCCATTTTTATCAATCGCCTCCTCAAAAAGTTTGGCGGCGCATTCATAGAGCTCGATGTCGAAACGATTTCTCTCGGCGATTAGATCGAGAGTCGATTGCGGCAGATCGCGTTTCTTCGGCCGGGTGCGAGTAACATTAAAGCTGGAGTAAGACTCGAGCTTCCAACCAAAGCGCAGTTTCATTAGTGCCAGGCTTTCCTCAAAACGCTCTGTAAGCCCGACTACACTGAAGTATCGCAGATTCTCCTTCGCTTTCGCCAGGATCTCTGCGGTGCAAGGTTCGTCATAGTCGGCTCCGGCGATCATCTTGGTTTGCACGTTTTCTCTTGGCGAACGCTGCACGAAATCCTCCAGTGTCCAATCTTCTCGTCTGAATTTCCAATAATTGGGGTGCAACTTATAGTTGCTCATGAAGTAATAGGCAGAGATAACCCGTTCCACAGCCCCGCGCATCACGGTGATATAAGTAGCTGGTTGCGGAAGGATCTTGTGCAGTCCAAACGGCATGTGACCTTTGAAGACGCGAAACCCCTTTAGCCGCCGCTGAGGGAGCCGCCAGAGGCGCGCCCTTGACCACCGGAACAGAACCGGATCGACCGAGTACATCTCGAAGAGCGGATATTCCCATTCGATCAACCGATTCAGCGTCGTGCCTGCGCTCTTCGGCACATGAAGAAAGATCAGCGCCTCCGCGGCGTTCGCGACTGCCATCACGAGAAAGCTGACGGTACTTTTCTGATGCCTAATGGAACGCTTTTTATGCTTTGGAGTCAAAGAAATTCATCGCTGCGCGATGCAAAGGACAGGGCGTGGAGAGACGATGCGACGATGAAGAAACATAGCGTCGGCCTGACCTCTTCGTCGACGAGTTAACGTTGGGCTGGAGGAAGGGCATGATGTACGTGCCGTAATCACAACGGGATTCGTGGGCTGTGAGGTGATCAGACCGCGGTGCCTCTTCTTTACGTCATCGCGCCGCATCTTCCTCAAAAAACCTAAGAAAAAAACCTAAGAAAAGCCTTGACAGGTTGTGAATAACTGTTAATAACTCGTCCCCTTATGTCCACAACAAAAGAATTATTAATGGGAAACGCCCTCAAAACCCTCGGTATTTTGGCCGCGCTTGCCGCAAACACGGTGGCTTTCCCTCGCCTTGCTGCCGCTGGGCCCGCGTCAAAACCATTCCCCGCAGGGATCGTTGATCTGCCGGGGAGTATAAGTGCCAGTAATCCTATCGGACCCATTTATTCTCATCCCTGGCTGAATGTGAACGTAGCGGGAATGCGGATCAGGACGGGCTGGAAAGACATCGAAACGCAGGACGGCGTTTATAATTGGAAGCTGATTGATGACTGTTTAGCTCTTGCCGCCACTAGCGGCAAGTTTATCGGTTTGGGCGCGATTGCTGGAATCAAATCCCCACCATGGCTGATGGGCGCTGACACTTTCACGGACGGCTCGACCACGCTTAATGTGGCAACGCTTAACTCCCCAACCGCCAGCTTTGTTGCCGCTGATGTTGGCAGGGTGATTGATTGCGACAAATTTCCACCGGGCACTACCATCATTTCAAGAACCGGAACAGTTGCGACCCTGTCCGCACCGGCGACCGCAACCAAGAGCGGCAACCTCACCTTTTCGATTCTGGCGCGCCATCCCGGAGTCCCATTTCATGTACTCACCGCACCGGATTCGGGCGTGATGCCGGTGCCGTGGGATCCGGTTGTATTGACTAAATGGACGGCATTCGTTGCCGCTTTGGGCGCGAGATATGACGGAAATGCCAACCTGCGCTACGTCCCAATGGGGGGCTTTAGTCAGACAGGTGAGTCCTATCTCGCCACTCAACAGGCCGATGTTGATTACTTTAACGCCAGCGCGGTTGCAGCGGGTTATGCCGCGACGGTGGATTTCTCCGCTGGAATGGTGGCCTGGCAGGCGGTGACGAAGGAAGTCATCGACACTTACATGACCGCATTCCCGACAACGCCGCCTTTTATTACTGTGGCAAGACCGTTTCCAAACAACCAAGGCGGAACCAGGGCGCTGAATGCAATTGTAGCTTGGGGTGTAGCCAAGTATCCCGGCAGATTCGGAATTATGAACTCCCAGTTGCATGCGACCTCTGTACCTGGTAATTTCGTAAACGCTCCGATTTACAATAATTGGCTGACCCAACCTACCGGCGTTCAGTTTCTCTGCTCTACCAGTACTGCCGGCAATGTTGCCCGCCTAAGCAATTCTCCGCCATGGGGCTCTGACCCGCTTCTTTCGGCTTACGCTGCCATGAATAATTCGTTTACGGCAGCGGTGAATATCGATTGCAGATATGTTGAGACCTATGAGGTGGATGTCATAAATCCGGCATATCAAACGATGTTGGCGACTCAGGGAGCGGCTTTGAAATCGAAGTAGGCTCCTTTGCCTCCGACAAAT
>QHOQ01000048.1:0-342 GCA_003219355.1 Verrucomicrobiota bacterium | reverse complement strand
CACATACCTTAAGTTTTCTTTCCTTCTAGCTTCCGGCCAATAAGCATCCCGATTCCAGATAATTTCATTTTGCGGGTAAGTGCGCTGGAATTTGGGATCGAAATGGATCCTCCCCTTGTTTCGAATGGCTCTCTTATTCCCCGCCACGGAAACGCATATGTTTCCAGATCCAGCAATGCAAACCCTGGCGGAGAAAATCTACCGGACGAAAGTAAAAGGTAGTAGCGGCGACTTCGGCCTTTATGCCTCAGGTGTCAACCCGGCGTTGCGTCGCCCACGTCGCCCCTTTCCGCGGTGGCGGCCACCGCTCTGCTCCTGATAGCGACCTTCAGCGATCAGCTT
>QHOQ01000047.1 GCA_003219355.1 Verrucomicrobiota bacterium | reverse complement strand
GTGGCGGCTTTCGTTCGTTTTTGGACAGTTTGCGATGGCGAGACGCTATCGCTGGCACGCGAGACGCGTGCGCTACCAATCCTCAATTGTAAATTTAAAATGGGCGGTGAGGGGTTCGAACCCCCGACCCTCTCGGTGTAAACGAGACGCTCTACCACTGAGCTAACCGCCCGTTTGTACCTACGCAAACTGGGCTCAGATAAAGATGAAGTTTTTCCAAGAACTGTGTTTAAGCCGCCAATTTTAACAAATCCAACATTTGTTACACATTTGTTACGGAAATAACTTGACACCTGTGAATCGAGCCTCACGTGAAGGGATGCTTCTTTATGCCCTGACTGCACAAGTGGGACAAGCACTGCGCAATCCCGGCAAATCTAGATCATAAGGAACTCGTCACCATGTCTACCATAAAAGCCGCAGTCGATTCCACCTTCACGTCATCCCCCACCTCCAGGATACAACGGCCAAGAGTCGACGGAAAGTTTTTGGTAGTGGGTGCTGAGAAATTCTTTGTCAAAGGGGTGACCTACGGCTCGTTCCCGCCAAACACGATGGGGGATCAGTTTCCCGAAGCCGATCAGGTGGCAGCGGACTTCGCGCTCATGCGTAGGGTGGCTGGCATCAACACCATCCTGACGTACACGGTTCCCCCGATCACTCTGTTGGATCAGGCCGAGGAATTCGGGCTGAGAGTCATCGTCGTTGTGCCGTGGATGGAGTATGTCTGCTTCCTCGAGGAGAAAGCAGCCCGCAAGCAGGTGATCAGTGAGCTCAGGAACGGCATCGCTTCGTGTCGGTGCCATCCAGCTGTGCTGATGTACTGCGTGGGCAAGGAAATTCCACCGGATATCGTCCGCTGGCACGGTCCGAAAAAAGTTCAGGCTTTTCTTGAAGACCTTTACCACGCCGCCAAAGACGAAGATCCAGAGAGTCTGATTACCTATACGAACTTCCCGACGACCGAGTATCTAGAGGTTCCATTCGTCGATGTCTCCACGTTCAACGTTTATCTTCACAACCGCTCCGAATTCTGCGCCTATCTTGACCGACTACAACACATATCTGGCGAGGTCCCGCTGGTTCTGACGGAACTCGGAATGTGCAGCCTACGTCACGGGAGGGAGGAGCAGGCCGCGTTTCTGGACTGGCAGATTGAGGAGGTATTCGACCACGGCCTCGCTGGCGCGGTTGTCTTTGGCTGGACGGATCCATTTTACCAGGACAATACATTGATCGATGATTGGGGTTTCGGACTCGTCGATGCCGATCGTCGGCCGAAGCCATCCTATGAGGTGGTGCAGCGCCGATTCAGCGCAAGCGTTCCGTTCTCCCCCGAGCGACGATGGCCCAAAATATCGGTGGTGGTGGCTGCGCACAACGCGGCGCAGACGCTCGAAGAATGCTTGAGTTCGTTGGAGAAGCTGCGGTATCCGGGCTACGAGGTAATCGTCGTCAACGATGGATCGCGGGATGGGACTGAGGCGATCGCACGCCGGTTCCCCTTCCGCTGCATTAGCACGCCGAACCAAGGCATCAGCGCTGCGAGGAACGTCGGAAGGCAAGCAGCCACAGGCGAGATCGTGGCATACCTCGACTCGGATGCAAAGGCGGACCCCGACTGGCTTTATTACCTTGCCGTGACGTTCTTGAAATTTGACGTCGCAGGTGTTGGTGGCCCCAATGTCGTTCCACTAGAAGACAATTGGGTGGCCAAGTGCGTATATCGATCTCCCGGGGGGCCAACGCAAGTGATGCTGAACGATCAATACGCTGAGCACATCCCCGGTTGCAATATGTCCTTCCGTAAGTCGGCCCTCGAACACATCGGCGGATTCGATCCAATATTCAGATTGGCGGCCGACGATGTGGATATTTGCTGGCGCCTGATAAATGCTGGCTATCAGATTGGTTTTAGTCCCTCGGCAGTCGTATGGCACCACAGGCGACCCTCCGTGAAAGCCTATTGGCGTCAACAGGTCGGCTACGGCATATCGGAATCCCTTCTTGAGCGGAAAACTCCGGACAAGTTCAATCCGTGGGGACACGCATCGTGGGCTGGCCGGATCTATGCGCCCTATCCTTTTTTTCGGATGAAGGCTCGGCCTCTCATCTATCATGGCATCTGGGGATCCGCGCCGTTCCAATCTATGTACGACTCGGGAAGCAGCAATCTATTTGCCATCTTTCCGCGCGCGATGGAATCGCACGCCGCGCTCATCCTCCTGGCAGTCTTATCGATTTTTTTCCCTTGGGCTTTCGCAATTTTCGCGATGGGACTCGCATATATGATCGGTTACTGCGTTTCCTGTGCCTTGGCCGCAAAGATCGACGGGCTTGCCGCTGCTGAGGGCCCGCCAACACTTCCGCGCCGCATGCGGTGGCGAGCGCTGATCGCTTACCTGCACTTTCTCGAGCCGATTGCACGCGACTGGGGAAGATTTAAAGGGGGGTTGACCTCTTGGCGCCCCGTCTTTTCAGATCGCGGCGCGGAACGCCGCGCGAGTCGATGGTGGCAGCAGTTCCAACCGTTCAAGCGCGTGGTTCGCTGGACGATTCCCGGCACGACCGCGCTGGAGAAAAACGCCTTTCTAGATCGGCTTCTTTGTAGGTTGACTCGCCCGGGTTGCGCGGTGAGCTGCAATGGCATGTTCGATGACTGGGACTTAAAGCTGAGGCGAGGCGCTCTGGGCACCGCACGGGTGCGAATGGTCGCGGAGCATCACGGCGGGGCGAAAAGGCTAGCTCGCCTTTCAGTCGTGATTGCCCAACCTCGATCTCTGTATTTCGTCTTTGGCATGATTGCGACGCTTGCGCTCGTGATGGAAAAGCTTGGTAGGATCATGCCCGCAGCGGTAATGGCAATCGGCTTCATTCTCCTGTGGATAGCGGTTATCGCCGAGGCAAATCGACTCGAGGCCAGCATTGTGACGGCTGCCGCCGACGCGGCTCGAGAGTTAGAGGGGGATCGCCATGCCGTAACGACAGGTTCGCCCGTGGATCAAGAAGCCGACATTGAGGAACAGCAGGGTCGGGAGGAGCAGTCCGTCGGCACATGAACCCGACTATTTGCCTTGCCACTAACGGCACCCTCCGATGGCCGAAGGCGGCCGGCCTTCTTTGGGTTTTTCTCAATTGGGCACTCGGGCTTCGCGCGCTTGGCTGCCGGGTGCTGTGGCTGGAGCGGATCACTGCCGATCTTCGCGCAAATGAAGTTCCGAACCTGATCCTCAATCTTAGAAGGTGCCTGGAAGCATACGGATTGGAGAACTGTCTAGCTCTTTCTTGCGAGACAAAGGCGTCAGTGTCCAACGATATCTCGGACGGATGTCTGACTTTCGAGGAAGCACGTGACGCGGATTTGTTGCTGAACCTTGCGTACGACAGCCCCACTGTTGAACTTTTTCGTCGGTCGGCTTTCGTCGACATCGATCCAGGTCTCACGCAAATCTGGATTGATGTGTATAACATGAAAATAGGGCGCCACGACTCGTACTTCACCATCGGGGAAACGGTTGGACAACCGGGGGCGTTGTTTCCAGACTGTGGATTACGGTGGCACTACACCCCGCCGCCGGTATATCTCCCCGCCTGGCCGCGGTCAACCGCGCCCTCCGCGGCGCCCTTTAGCACCATCACGAACTGGTGGCAAGGATGGATGGAGTATCAAGGGCAGACTTACGATAACGGAAAACGGGCCGGGTTCCTACCGTTCCTGGATCTGCCTCGACGCACGACCAAACCGCTGGAACTGGCGATTTGCCTAGGGGAAGATAGCACCGGCGAACGCGCGCTGCTGCGCGAGCATGGCTGGCTGGTGCAGGAAGCCTGGGACGTCACCTCGACGCCTTGGGACTATCAAAGCTACATCTGGAATTCCTTCGGGGAGTTCAGTTGCGTGAAGCCATCGTGTGTTCGTCTTCAGAACGCCTGGATCAGCGATCGGACTCTTTGTTATCTGGCAAGTGGGAAGCCGGTCGTGATCCAGCACACGGGGCCCAGCCGTTTTCTGCCCGACCGCGGTGGCCTCTTTCGTTTCCGAGACGTCGATGAGGCAGCCGAATGCCTCGACGCCGTCGCGATCGACTACGAGCACCAATGCCGCCTAGCCCGCAACCTGGCGCAGGAGCATTTCGATGCGAAGACGGTTATTTCCCGCGTGCTGGAAAAAGCGTTGAGTTAAACCAGGACTAATACTGAATGAGCGCATCTGCTGCGTCCACCCAGCGTCAGTCGATCTCGGAAGACTGGATCGACGTTCCGCCGGTGTTTATTGTGGGCTGCCCAAGATCCGGAACAACGTTACTGAGACTGATGCTTAACGCGCATTCCAGAATCTCGATCTCATCAGAAGGCGCTTATATTTATCGTCTCCGATCCACGCTCCTTTCCTACCGCGACCTATCTGACCCACGTCACCTGGAAGCACTTTATGAAGAGCTACTGCCTTTGCTCGAAACTGAAAAGTTTCTCAGCTCCCCTAGTTTCGATCAGCTTCTCGATTGGGTGAGACAGTTCGGCGCCGACTTGCACTCTATCATTACTTTTTATGGCACTTGGGAAGCGC
>QHOQ01000046.1:328-5109 GCA_003219355.1 Verrucomicrobiota bacterium | reverse complement strand
GGACGACGTTCGTCACCTCATCGAGTGAAAGGCGGCGGCCCTTTCGAACTGCACTATCATTATCTCCGGCCTGCGCAGTCCGAACAGTTAAAGCTAAAATTAAATCAAATAATAAAAGGTAAGTTGTTTTCATTGATCCAAGAGAACGGTTGAAGTCCAAGCGTGCCGATGAATGGGCACACCTCGAGCGTCAGCGTCTCTGGATCAGATGAGAAACGTGCAGAGCAGCGCCAGCTGGGGCGGTGAGTTTGCTAATGGTGCTGCAGCCTGGAACCGGAACTGCTCAGCTCCGACTTCACAATTTGACAAAGGCAGCGCGGCGGCAAAACAGGTTGCGCTCAGTTGTTGACCCAAATCAGCTTTTGCCAGCGGCTGTGATGGCGGAGCTGTGTTCTTTGGCGATGTTGCGCAACAGGTTTTGTTAGCGCAGCAGCTTGGTTGACAAGCCTTTTGACTTGGCGCGTTGGTGAGGATGCATGATCGCGCGGCGAGGCCCACCGGAGCTATAAAAAGCGCGGTAGCCATCGCCGCTGAGACTATGATCCTGTTCAACATTGACTTGCGTATAGCACAAGTTAGACCACGCGTCGAGGAAAGCGTTCAGCGCTTCCCTACTCTCGTGTTCCTGCTCCTGCTCGCGATCGGGGACCATGATTACGATTACCAGCACGAGACGTCTCAGCCCGCTTTTGCAACGGGCCTTTGGTCAACCGCGAAAACTTTCGAGGTTGCGACCAATATGTTAGTTATAATTATGGAGAGCAGCGAAAAATGATTCATAAGGAGAGAACCATGAAAAGTGAAAATTTGGAAAGTGTAGCAAGAAAGCTGGTCGCCCCGGGGAAGGGGATTCTGGCAGCTGATGAGAGTACGGGGACGATCGAGAAGCGATTGAAAAGCATCAAGGTCCCTTCGACGGAGGAGAACCGTCGCGCATATCGGGAAATTCTATTTACGACTGCCGGTGCAGGCGAATTTATCAGCGGAGTAATTCTCTTTGACGAAACGATTCGGCAGAAGACTCGCGACGGTCGCACTTTTGTGGAAGCGCTGGAGCAGCAGGGGATAATTCCCGGTATCAAGGTAGATAAAGGTGCCAAGCCAATGGCGAATTTTCCGGACGAGAAAGTCACTGAGGGTCTCGATGGACTACGCGAGCGACTGGCGGAATATCGAAAACTCGGAGCACGCTTTGCCAAATGGCGCGCAGTGATCACGATTGGCGAGAAAATTCCGACGCGCACATGCATAAACGCGAACGCGGAGGCGTTGGCGCGGTATGCGGCACTTTGTCAGGAATCGGATTTAGTGCCGATCGTCGAACCGGAGGTGCTCATGGACGGCACACACACGATTGAACGGTATTTCGAAGTCACGCAGCAAACGCTGGAAAGCGTCTTTCACGCTTTGTATGAGCATCAGATTGTTCTGGAAGGAATGCTGCTGAAACCGAACATGGTTCTTTCAGGAAAAGATTGTCCGCAGCAAGCTTCGGTAGAGGAAGTTGCCGAAGCGACGGTGCGCTGCATGAAACGCGTCGTTCCTGCTGCTGTCCCTGGTCTGGTGTTTCTCTCAGGCGGGCAAACCGACTTGCAAGCCACCGAGCATCTCAACGCGATGAATCAGCTGCCTGGCTTGCCTTGGCAGTTGAGCTTTTCTTTTGGACGCGCTTTACAAGCTCCTGTACTCAAAGCTTGGAAAGGTGATCCAGCGAAGGTTGCCGAGGCGCAACAGGCGTTCCATCACCGAGCGTTGTGCAACAGTAGGGCGCGCTTTGGCAAATACACCGCAGAAATGGACGCCGCGAAGGCGGCATAAGGCACACGAGATCGCCTCACGAGTATGCAGCGTTGTAGCCACGGCGCTGTGTCGCCGTGCTAGTGGATCAAGCGGTAAGCGCCTCGACCCCGCGAGGCGGCTACAACGACTCTGTGCACGCAACGCTTATAGTAGCCGCCGTGGCTAACTCATTTAGACATCTCCAATGATCTACACCTGTCCGATGCACCCGGAGATTGAGCAGAACCATCCGGGTAATTGCCCAACCTGCGGGATGACGCTTGAGCCAAAGACGATTGGGGCAGGGGACGAAGAGGAACAAAAGGAGCTTCGCTCGTTGTCACGAAAATTCTGGAGCGCGCTCATCCTCACAATTCCGGTGCTGCTGATAGCGATGGGTCACGCAATTCCGGGACTGCACGTGGAGGCAATGATCCCGAAACAGATCTCGAAATGGATCGAATTTACCCTTGAAACTCCAGGAGTCCTTTGGGCTGGCGGCTTTTTCTTCGAACGAGCCTGGCAGTCGATCGTTAACCGCAGCCTTAACATGTTTACGCTGATCGCCCTCGGTGTCGGCGCGGCCTATTTCTACAGCGCTGTTGCTGCGATCGCTCCGGGAATATTCCCTCAGTCATTCCACCGCGATGGAGAGGTCGGTCTTTACTTTGAGGCGGCAGCGGTAATCACGACGCTCGTTTTGTTTGGACAGTTAATCGAGGCAAAAGCGCGCAGCCGCACCGGGCAGGCGATCAAGGCATTGCTTGGACTCGCCGCCAAAACCGCGCATCGAGTCCGCGACGGCGGGGAAGAAGAAATCCCGACAGACGAAATTCATAAAGGCAACGTGCTGCGCGTTCGACCCGGCGAAAAAATTCCGATCGATGGTGTGATCACGGATGGCACAAGCAATATCGACGAATCGATGATTACCGGTGAACCGATGCCTGTGAGCAAAGGTCCCGATGACAAAGTGATCGGTGCGACACTGAATCAGACCGGCTCGTTTTTAATGCGCGCGGCGAAAATCGGTTCGGAAACGCTGCTGGCACAGATCGTCCAAATGGTGGCGGACGCGCAGCGCACTCGCGCACCCATTCAGAAACTCGCGGATACGGTGTCGGGTTATTTCGTGCCGGTAGTCATCGGCATTGCATTAATCACTTTTCTGATCTGGTCCATCATCGGACCTGCCCCGGCGATGGCATACGCACTGGTGAACGCCGTCTCGGTTCTAATCATTGCTTGCCCCTGCGCGCTCGGGCTCGCGACGCCGATGTCGATCATGGTCGGCGTTGGTCGCGCCGCACAAGCCGGCATCTTGATTAAAAATGCGGAAGCGATCGAGACCGCTGAAAAAGTAACGCACTTGATTACGGACAAAACGGGGACACTGACTGCCGGCAAACCGGAGGTGGTCAGTCGCATCGGCACGAACGCAACGAGCGAAAGCGATCTTTTACAAATTGCAGCATCGCTGGAATCTCAGAGCGAACATCCGCTTGCGCGTGCAATCGTGGACGCGGCGAAAAAAGAGAAAGTCGAATTGCGCGACGTAACCGACTTCCAATCGACCACCGGTGGCGGCATATCCGGCAAACTCGAGGGCAAGTCTGTCCTCATCGGCAAAGAGAAATTTCTTGCGGACTCGAGCATAACAATTCCCGGAGAATTGAAAAAAGAAGCGCAACGCTTGCAAGAAAAAGCCCAAACGACGGTCTGGCTCGCGGTAAATGATGTAGCAGTCGGGATTCTCGGGATCGCCGATCCAATCAAAGAAACCTCAAAGGAAGCTGTCCGCGTGCTTCACCAGATGGGTTTGAAAGTGATCATGTGCACCGGCGATAACCGCCGGACGGCAGAGTCTGTTGCGCGCGAACTCGGCATCGACGACTTCCGCGCGGAAGCAATGCCGTATGAAAAGATCGAGCTCGTCAAAACATTAAGATCACAAAATGCAATTGTTGCGATGGCGGGCGATGGCATCAACGACGCGCCCGCACTGGCCGCGGCACAAGTCGGCATCGCTATGGGCGCTGGGACCGATGTAGCGATCGAGAGCGCCGGCATCACGCTGGTAAAAGGCGACCTGATGGGGATTGTCAAAGCGATGCATGTCAGCCGCGCCGTGATGCGCAACATCCGACAAAATCTATTCTTCGCGTTTATCTACAACGCGCTTGGAGTGCCGATCGCTGCCGGCGTGCTTTATCCGTTCTTTGGTCTTGTTCTAAGTCCGATGATTGCGGGCGCTGCGATGAGCTTTAGCTCGGTTTCAGTTGTCGCGAATGCGCTGCGACTCCGATCCATCAGACTCTGAACGATCTAAGGCCACCTGTAGAAACGAAATATTCGCTTCCCCGACAGCGTGAACGCCACGATATTAAATTACAGAAACTCAACCTCCGATCCTATGATTACACGACTTATCAGCGCCCTATCTATTGCGTTGTTTCTTACACGGGCGGGACCGCTTTCTGCTGCAGAACATCCGCAGCCACACTTCCAACAATTGCCACAGATAACAACCAGACCTACGCAGAGCGGCATCCAGACGAAGGAGGTAAGCGCGACTGATATCTCGTCCGGAATCAAGAGGCACATCGCGAGCGACCGCAAGAAATCCAGCGACAAGAAATTTCATGTCAACTATCGGGGCAAAGATCTCGCGCTCGATTTGATCAAGGTCCATGACGATCGGCTCTCGAGTCTCGGCGGCGGCAAATATTTCGCCTGTGTCGACATGAAAGGCACCGGCGGCACAATCTATGACATTGATTTCTTTATGGCTGGACAGCCGGGCAGTATGAGCGTCACAGAAACTTCCGTTCACAAAATCAACGGCAAGCCGCTTTACAACTGGAAAGAAGAAGACGGCGTGTGGAAAAGAGTGCGAGTCTCATAAAGGCGCCGCGGCTCTGCACAATTCACCCATAACCGCTTGCGCGCGTCGCACAGCGATGCGGCTACAGAGAACCGGCAAGCGATGCGCTTGCCCTGCA
>QHOQ01000046.1:0-307 GCA_003219355.1 Verrucomicrobiota bacterium | reverse complement strand
ACGGCGATCGATTACACCAATTCGCCACCGCATATCGGTCATGCCTACGAGAAGGTATTGGCTGATGTAATTACGCGCTATCATCGGCTCAAGGGCGAGAGAGTTTTCTTTCTGACTGGTGTCGACCAGCACGGCCAGAAGGTTCAGCAGTCGGCCGCGAAAGCGGGCGTGCCTCCGGCTGAATTCGTCAGAGGGATCACGCAAAAGTTTGTCGATCTTTGGAAGAAGCTCGACGTTAAATATGACGAATGGGCGGAGACAACGGGCGAAGGTCACAAGCGCGTGGTGCAAGGAATTCTGCAGCGCT
>QHOQ01000045.1:5254-11040 GCA_003219355.1 Verrucomicrobiota bacterium | reverse complement strand
AGCGGATGTTTTTCGTGTTCACGATGTCAAAGAGAATGTAAACGCACTGCGGGTAACGGAAGCAATCCTGCAAAAGGCAAAATGATTCAGGAACTTGTTCATCTCTGGCTCAGGGGCTGGCGCAGCGCCTTCGAAATCGTTCTGCTGAGCGTGGCGATCTACTATGGCTATCTTTATTTCCGCGGGACGCGCGGCGCGAAAGTATTGACCGGCCTGGCAATCGTTTTTCTGACGCTGACGCTGATTTCGCAGTTGCTCAACCTGGTTGTCATCGGATGGCTTGTTCGCAGTTTTTCGGTTTTTCTTGCGGTCGCCTTAGTAGTGATCTTTCAACCGGAGTTGCGGCGTGGCCTGGCTGCGCTTGGCGGACATCCAATTTTTTCTCTCACGAGCGAAAAACGCGAAACCGTTCACGATCTCGCCGAAGCAGTGGCGCAGTTGGCAAACAAACAGTTCGGTGCGCTCATCGCGATCGAGCGCGATACGTCGATTCGCGTGTATGAAGAAACTGGTGTGACGATCGATGGCGATTTTTCTGTCGAGCTCCTCCTGGCAATTTTTCATCCCAAAGCCGCCCTTCACGATGGCGGGGTCATCGTGCGCAACAGCCGGATCGCAGCCGCGGCCTGTATTTTCCCTGTTAGTCAACGCGAAACGCTGGATCGAAGCCTCGGCTTGCGCCATCGCGCCGGCCTCGGAATCACAGAAGAATCGGACGCCGTTGCGGTGATAGTTTCGGAAGAGACCGGCAGCATTTCCATTTGCCATCGACGACGGATCGAGCGCAATTTTACTCCCGAAACATTTCGTCAGCGTATCGCGGAAATTTTATTGCATAGCAATTATGAAGAGACTGATCCTGAAAAACTGGCGCGCGAAGTTGATCTCCCTCCTGCTCGCGACAACCCTTTGGTACCTGATCAAAAAGAACGTAGCGACGACCGCCTCGCCGTCTGAAGGGCCCTCTGGCACGACGACGACGGAAAGGCGCTGAGGCCGCCGCTTAGCGCAAGAAGCGCGACAGATTTTCTTCTTCCCAGCGCCGTGCGCGACGGTAGTTTCGAAACTCCCGCTCTCGGCGATTAAATTCTTCGGTGTGTACGCGCCGGCGTCCTCCCCTAACGCTCTCGTCCGGTACCACTGAATGCAGCATTTCGTGATAAAGCACGTATTGGAGAAACCAAAGGGGTACGAAGGCTTGATCTAGTAATGGATTGATTCGAATGACGCGGTCTTCCTCCTGGATCGTGCCAAAGACGAAATATTCTCTCGGACGATGTTTGCGCCGTCGACCCCACATTACTTTGTAACTGCGCAGCCGCCCCCCAAAATATCGTTCGTTCAATTTTTCAAAAATCGGACGCAGATCGAAATGTGTACCTTCGTCCTGCAGGTTCAACTGCCCTTGCATCGGAAGCCTCGGGTGGGCGAGTTTCCTTTTTGGCTTCGTCTGCTTTGCCATCTGCGTGATCCTCAAGAACGGACAAGTGGAGACTACTTTAACGGCCTTTGCCCGAGTGACAAGAAAAGTGGTCACCTTTGCGAATAAAATCATGCAAGCATTTGAACACCAAGTATTTGTATCGATCTATTGTTTCCGGATGTTAAGACGGATAATCTCCAACCGGCGAGGCTTATAGACACAACAGGACCTCGATTGCCTAGCGCCCGGAAATAACGGGTTTGAAATGGTCTCTGGCGAATTGCAGCGGCCTATGGCTTTATGCGCCTCCATATTTTATTTCCTTTCAGATCGAATTGAGTTCCTTGGATCGACCGGTCCGGGACCCAATCAAAATCGGCGAACGGATTTTACCATTTTGAAAATGAGGCCGGAGCTTGCTCAAGAGTTGACTCGTCCTTGAAATCAACAGAGTTTTTGGTCCCGCTCCATGATAGCCCCGAAATCTCAGCGAACCAGATCGGCATGACGCCTTTCCTTCGAAAGTTGCTTGGGCTCAACTGGCTCCTGCTGGTGAACATGCTTGCGCTTGCGATTTTTGGTGTGGTGGCAATCTACAGCGCGACTTACATGCGCGGAGATTCCGTTGCGGCAGATTTCTGGCGCAAGCAGGCGAACTGGGTCGCAGTCGGTTTTTTCGCATTCATGGTCACGAGTCTGATTGACTATCGCTGGATCCGCTGGGGCGCGCTGCCGATGTATCTCGCTGGTATTTTCTTTTTGATTCTGACGAAGTTTATCGGGCAGCGAGTTTATGGCGCGCGCAGCTGGTTGCATTTAGGGCCAATCAACTTTCAGCCTGCGCAACTTGCGGTTGTCGCCGGGATTATGGTATTGGCGCTGTTCTTAACTCAATTTCGCGAGATGCATCCGATGCTGCGGTTGCTGCTATGCGGAGCGATCGCAGGAGCACCATGTCTTCTAATTCTGATGCAGCCGGATCTTGGCGAAGTGATCATTTGGGTACCGGTGCTCCTGGCGCTGTTGTTCGTCGGTGGCTTTCCGCTGCGCTACTTAATTTGCGTCATTCTTATCGGCATTGCTTTCGTTCCGATCGCGATCCACTTGGGTTTGAAACCGTACCAGCAGCAAAGGATCACCGCCTTTACTCATCCCGATATCGACAAGCAAGGAGCTGCCTGGGCGATCAATCAGTCGCTCATTGCGATTGGATCGGGCGGCTGGTCGGGAAAAGGATTCAGGGCGCCAAACACGCAAATCGAGCTTGGGTTTTTGCCTGCGACAGCGGTGCACAACGACTACATTTTTTCCGCGATCGGCGAGCAATGGGGATTTGTCGGAGGAATGTTTCTCATCGGCGCGTTTTCTCTGCTATTGTTAACCTGTCTCTTCGTCGCGTTTGTTGCGGGCGATCAATTGGGCTTACTGCTGGCCGTTGGAATTACAGCGCTCATCTTCACCCATATCTTTCAGAATATGGGAATGACGATCTCGATGCTGCCGATTACGGGCGTGCCGCTGCCGTTGATCAGTTACAGCGGCTCGTTTGTGCTGATGATCATGTTTGGACTCGGACTTGTGAACAGCGTTTGGGTCCACCGAAACGCCGTAGACGCTTAGTTCACGGAGAAATTTTCCGCAGATCGACAAGCTTCGTCAATTGGTCGGTCGCCAGCGTTTACTTTACGCGGTCGGTTGCCTAGATTCAGGGCGCGACGCATGGAAGGCGATTACAAGGTCAAGCTCGAGGTTTTCGAAGGACCGCTCGATCTCCTGCTTTACCTGATTAAGCAGGATGAGATCGATATTTATGATGTTTCGCTTGAACGCATCACTCGCCAGTACCTCGAATATCTTCAAGCGTTCAAGGAGCTGAATATCGAACTCGCTGGCGAGTTCATCGTTATGGCGGCAAACCTAATTTACTTGAAAAGCCGCAGCCTGCTGCCGGTCGATCAACAGCCACCTGAAGAAGATGCCGGGGAAGATGATCCGCGTTGGGATTTAATTCGGCAACTGATCGAATATAAAAAATTCAAGGAAGCGGCTGGGCAATTGCATCTGCGCGAGCTCGAACAAGAGCGTATTTTCGCGCGCACAGGAGGCTCATCTCCGGACCGCGATCAGCCGCTTCGGCTGGGTGAAGTTGGAATTTTCCAGCTGATCAATGCATTTCAAACGGTCATCAAGCGGGTGGAAGCGCGGCACGATATGCAGGAGATTTTCGGCGAGCGCTTTAGCGTTTCGGAGAAGATCGATATAATTTTGAAGCGGGTGGCAGGTGCTGGGGCTGTTCGATTCTCAGATTTGTTTGGAGCCGTCATCTCGCGCGTCGAAGTCGCTGTGACTTTCCTCGCCCTTCTGGAATTGATTCGTCTTAAACAAGTCCGTGCGATCCAGAGGAGCATCTTTGACGAAATCGAAATCGCGCCGGCTGCAGCGTAAACGTGCAAGTCGATGCCGCGCATTTTGATCGCCGGATGCGGTTATGTTGGGCAGGCAGCTGCGGATTTGTTCCACGAGGCGGGCTGGACGGTGGAAGGCTGGACGTGTTCACCAGAGTCAGCTGGCCTGCTTGTCGGTAAACATTATCCGGTTTACGCGGTCGATATCACAGACCGGGCTCGGGTTAACGGACGCGCGGGGACATTTGATGCTGTAATCCATTGCGCCAGTTCCGGCGGCGGCAACGCCGATACTTATCGGCAAATTTACTTAAATGGCGCAAGCAATCTTCTCGATCGATTTGGTGGATCGATAGTCGTTTTTACAAGCAGCACCAGTGTCTATGCACAAACGGATGGATCGTGGGTAACCGAAGAGAGTGAGACCAAACCGACCCGCGAGACGGGCCGAACCCTGCTTGAAACAGAAAACCTGGTCCTCGTCCATGACGGTATCGTAGCGCGGCTCGCCGGAATTTACGGACCCGGGCGGTCGGCGTTGCTGAGCAAGTTCCTATCGGGCGAAGCGACTGTCGATCCAGAAAGCGATCGGTTTATTAACCAAGTGCATCGAGACGACATCGCCGCTGCCCTCTTTTTATTGTTAGATCGACAACCGCAAGCAAAACAAATTTACAACGTGGTTGACGACCAGCCGATTCGGCAAAGTGGATGTTACCGCTGGTTGGCGGAAAGACTAAATTGTCCCCTTCCACGGGTCGGAAAGTTGACGGTGCAACGCAAGCGCGGCGAGAGCAATAAACGCGTGAGCAATGCAAAATTGCGCACCATTGGCTGGACACCGAGATATCCAACATTCGCGGATGCGATGGAAAAAAGCGTTCTGCCAAGCTTCAGTCAGTTTTGACCGTCTCGTTCCGAGCTGGCCTTGTCAGCTCGCTCGCCAAAAAGCTGGCGGATCACTTCTTCGACGGGCACTTCCTGGACATTGATATCGCTGACATAACAAGCTTCGAGCAGTTGCCGGCAGGTCTCGGTGACTTTGGCGCGCGGCACCTTCAATTGAATGGAAACCGGCGTTTGTTCGATCACTTCGCCAAATGCGGAAAAGTCGCGCGTGGCTTCTTTTTCGAAGGTCAGACTGACTAGTTTGTAGCCGGAGAATCGATCGATAATCTCTGTGAGCGGTCCGTCGAAGAAGATCTTGCCGTGGTCAATGATCAGGACGCGATGGCAGAGTTCTTCGATGTCCTGCATGTAATGGCTTGTTAGCAGTGTGACGATGCGATGCTCCTCGTTATAGATGCGCAGAAATTCGCGGACGCGCTTTTGACTGACGACATCGAGTCCAATAGTCGGCTCATCGAGAAAAAGAACGCGCGGCTGATGAATGAGCGCGGAGATGAGCTCCATCTTCATTCGTTCGCCTAAGGACAATTCGCGCACCATCACATTCATTTTGTCCTGGACTTCGAGGAGTTCCGATAATCCGTTGACGACTTTTTTGAAGCGTGTGCGATCGATTCCGTAAATGGCGCGATTGAGTTCGAGCGATTCCTGCGCGGGCAGGTCCCACCAGAGCGCATTCTTCTGGCCCATCACGAGACTGAACTGCCGCTTCATTTCGTTGCGCCGTTCCCAAGGAACGAAGCCGAGTACACGCGCATCACCGGAGGTGGGATTCAACAACCCCGAGAGCATCTTGAGCACGGTAGTTTTGCCCGCGCCGTTCGGGCCGAGAAAGCCAACAAACTCGCCTTGCTCGATTTGAAACGAAACATCATCGGCCGCCCGCGTTTCATCGTGTCGTCGCTTCACGAGACCTTTGATCGAACCCCAAAGACCACGCTCCTTGCGGTAGGTGCGGTAGACTTTGGTTAATCCGGAAGATTCGATCGCAGGCATAAGGCGATGATAAACGACGAAGTATAACGTTTGAAGCTACGCCGTGATTGTTG
>QHOQ01000045.1:0-5247 GCA_003219355.1 Verrucomicrobiota bacterium | reverse complement strand
CGGAAGCGAAGGGTTCTTTCGCTTTTTAATTCAAATCGCGTGCGGACATTTCACGATTAAATTTCGTATCGATCCATTTGGTGCTTCCCGAATTGCCGCCTGAAGAAGATCGTCCTGGTGTTCCCATTGCGCCGCCGCTTCTATTCGTCCTGCCGATCCTCGCGTCGCTTGCGCTCGAATGGTTTGTTCCGACCAGCTTCGTGCATGGCGAGTTCCGATGGATACTTGGCGCGGTGATCGTTGTCGCCGGCATTGCGCTGAACATCGGCGGATTTGTGACCCAGAAACGCGCCGGCACTGATCCTATCCCATTCAATCCAACCACGCGTATCGTCGCGCACGGAGTTTATCGCTTCAGCCGCAATCCGATGTATCTCGGTTTCGCTTTGTGCACGTTTGGGCTGGCGATCCTGGTGGATTCTGCGTGGATGCTCCTCGCCGTGCCGATTGGTCTGGTGTTTGTCGATCTCATCGTCATCATGCGCGAAGAACGATATCTCAAGCGCAAGTTCGGAGAGGAATATCTCAACTACAAAGGCCGTGTCCGGCGCTGGCTCTAGCGTTCACAGCGCCGACAGGATCCTGCTTACCGCCATTAAATATTAAAGGCATACGAGCCACGCGGCTAATTCTTCGATCACCCGATCAGCTCAAAGCCCTTTCATAAACAATCATTGAGACAGCGCAGCAAATGCGCAACAGTTTCTTCGGTTTCGTCGCCCATATTCGAGAGGCGAAAGGTTTGGCCTTGGATTTTGCCGTAGCCGGGGTCGATGACGAAGTGATGTTTGGCGCGAAGATCGCGCATGAGCTTTAAGACATCGATGCCTCGATTGTTTTTCACACAGGTAAGCGTTTTCGATCGAAAACCTTCTTCGGCGAAGAAATCGAACCCGGCTCGTCGCACCCAATCGTGGACGAGCGCATTCGTGCGGGCGTGTCGAGTGAAGCGCGCGTCCAAGCCTTCCTCGAAGATTTCGTCGAGCTTTGATTGGAGCGCGTGGATATGAGCGATGCTTGGTGTGCTCGGCGTCGTCCATTCTTTTTGCTGTTTCTTGAACTCGAGGAAATCGAAATAGAAACCCCGGTTCGGCATTTTCTCGGCGCGGGCGAATCCCTTTTCGGAAACGGAGAAGAGCGAGAAACCAGGCGGCAGTGCGAGCGCTTTTTGCGCGCCGGTCAGCATGACGTCGATGCCGAGCGCGTCCATGTCGATCTTGACGCCGGAGAATGATGAAACGGTGTCCAGGATGAGGGCCACGTCGGGATATTTCGCGAGGGCGCCGCAGATTTCGCCGAGTGGATTCGTCACACCGGTCGACGTTTCATTGTGAACCAAAGTGACAGTATCGAACTTTCCGGTCGCCAGATGTCGATCCACCGCCTTGTGATCGATGTGTTTACCCCAATCGATCTGCAATGGTTCTGCGTTTTTTCCGCAACGCTTGGCGACGTCGAACCATTTATCGGAGAAGGCGCCGCACATGCAATTGAGCACGCCGCGATTAACCAGGTTGCGGATTGACGCTTCCATTACGCCCCACGCCGAGGAGGTCGAGAGAAACACCGGCTGCTTCGTGTTGAATAATTTCTGAAGACCTGGGTAAATCGCGCGGTAAAGGTTTTTAAAATCGTCTCCGCGATGGCTGATCATCGGCTGCGAAAACGCGGCCCATGTTCTCGGGGAAACCTCGACAGGACCGGGTGTGAAAAGTTTGTCGTGTGGCTGCATCAAGCAAAGGTCGGACGCCGAATGCCGAACGTCCAATATCGAATTCCGGCTCCGTGATTATTTGCAGGTGAAGCTGATTCCACCGCTGCGCTCGAGACGTGCGCTTTGGATGCGCTTAAAATCGTCAGAGTGCAAATCCAGTCGCAAGTCTTCCTCGAGATCGTGTCTCGTAATGTGGCTGCTCCGCAACCCTTGTTGCACCAATTCTCCGTTATGGATGAGAACTTCTTCTGTGCCTTTGATGAGGTTCCCGAAGCCGTGCGAATAGAACGCAATCCACGCCAGCAATCGATGAAACGCCACCATCACAAACCCGCCGCCGACCGTCGGGAGCAAATCCGCTGATCCATTAATAGCGCGCGCAAGCACAGAGGCGAGGATTACTAGAAAGACGCTGTCGAAAACGGTGCGGCGTGCGAGCGATCGGCGGGCACTGATGCGCACCATCAAAAGCGTGAACATGAAAACGATAATTCCGCGCAGTGAAATCTGCACGAAGGTGAGTGTCTGCGGTTCAGCGCCGAGGCCGAGGAACACGCGGACCGGGGTCCAATATTCTTGCCATAGATTCATGTTGTTGAGTTAACACTTTCCCCAACGCTGCTTGCAAGGCCGTGTGCGAGCAGCAAAACGAATTGATAATGGAACCGCATCCAACGAGATGACGAATGCTCAACACACAAAGGGGCGGCTCGGTCCGGACAAGATCGAAGCGGAGATTCTTGCCAACGAGCGGACGTTTCTTGCCTGGGTGCGGACCAGCATTGCCGTGATGAGTTTGGGGTTCGTGATTGCGCGATTCAGTCTTTGGATGCGCGAGATATCTTCCGGTGTTAGTGCAACCATGCGCATACGCCATACCGGCATCTCCGAAGTGCTGGGAGAATGCATGATCGGCCTCGGAGGAGTGTTGACGGCTTTCGCGGCGTGGCGATATCGCGTGGTCAATCGGGCAATCGAACGGGGCGAGATCGAGGCTGATCCGCGAATGGTCATGGCAATCACAGCCATTATTCTGACCGCTGCTGTGGCTGTGATTGTCTATATGATCGTTTCGACAGCTGCGGTATGATTCTTGCGGCTTCCCAAGGAGGCCAGCAACCGACTGCGTGGCGCTTGCGCAAAAAAGCCTCACATGGCATAAGACGACGCCCGCGCGGTTCGAATTCGCGAGAGCAGCAATTAATATCGAGTTTATGCCGACGGCTACGCCTCCCTCCCGAGATGCAGCGATTGAAACGCGCGTATTTTGGGAGCGATTCAAAACTGAGATCATCGCAGTGTTGATCATCGTCCTGCTCGCCATCGCCGGTTTCGCCGGTTATCGCTTTTATTCGGATCACCGAGCTGCGGCGGCATCGGCTTTGTTAGCCAGCGCAAAGAGCGCCGAAGCGTACCAACAGGTGATTGCGAATTACCCGAACACGCCCGCAGGCGCGGATGCTTATCTTCTGCTTGCCGAAGCTCAGCGCAATGAACGGAAATTTACGGAAGCAACCGGGACCCTTCAGGTTTTCATCAATAAGCACCCGAATCACGAGCTCGTCAGCACGGCAAAAATAGCGATGGCGGCCAATCTGGAGTCGATGGGAAAAAACGATGAGGCATTATCGATCTACCAGCAGATCGCATCGATCTATCCAAACAGTTTCAATGCCCCGCTGGCGCTGCTTTCACAAGTCTACCTTTTGAAGTCTAAAAACCGAATTGAGGAAGCGCGTCGGATCTGCGAGACGATCTTAACGCGTTACCGGGAAAGTTTTTGGGCCGGCGAGGCGGCGCAGGAATTGCGGTTGTTGAAACCAAATGCGGCATCTCAGCCACCACCAGCGCGGACAATCCCGCCACTCTTAACTGCGCCGAGCTCGACGCCAGCGGCCGCGCTACCTCCGAACAGTCGGAAGCCGAGATAGGGCTGCACAGGCAGGCGCGTTGCCTCCACGTGTGAGATCGCGGCCAGTCGCGCCGACATCGAAGCGAATCGCTGATTATCGTTTCGAGAACTGGAAACGTTTCCGCGCACCCGGTTGACCGGATTTTTTTCGTTCCTTCATGCGCGGGTCTCGCCGGAGCAAACCGTCGGCTTTTAGCGTGCCGCGCAGATTAGCGTCCACTTGAAGGAGGGCGCGCGAAATCGCCAGCCGCACCGCACCAGCCTGGCCGCTCGCGCCACCACCGGTCGCGTTGATCGAAAGATCGTAGGAATTGACAAGCTTTGCCGTTTGAAGCGGTTGCAGGACCACATTCTGCAGTGGCCCGGTTGGAAAGTAGTCGTCAAAGCTGCGCCCATTGATGTCGATCTTGCCTGTACCCGGCGTCATACGGATGCGCGCGACCGAGGTCTTGCGGCGACCGGTGGCGATAAATTCCTGGGCTTGGGGCATAAAATCAGTGGCTAAATAAATTTGACGGCCTGCGGCTGTTGCGCGGTATGTGGGTGAGAATCGCCGCGATAGACCTTTAATTTTCGATAAACTGCGCGACCGAGCCGGTTGTGCGGGATCATTCCACGCACGGCCCGCTCAACCAGCAATTCTGGATGCCGGACACGCCGCGCCCGGGCATTCTCTGATTTGTGGCCACCCACATATCCTGAAAAACTCATATAACTTTTCTGATCTTCTTTTTTTCCAGTCAGTCGCACTTTCTCAGCATTAATGACAACTACAAAATCCCCCGTGTCGACGTGCGGGGTCAAAATCGTCTTGGCTTTTCCGCGCAACAAGTTGGCGGCTCTTACGGCGACCTGGCCAAGCACCTGGTCCTTGGCGTCGATCACCCACCACTTGCGTGTGACTTCGGTGGCTTTGGCGGAAAAGGTTTTCATTAGAGCGGAAAAGGCACGAAAACTACGGGACGTGCTACGGAGTGTCAAATATTCGCGCGAGGCCCGGCTTGCTCTTTGCCCTGTATTTTGCGTGGTCTGGCTTTCAGTTCTTTCCGCCGCTGAGTATCATGCTGCGCCAAAGGGCGAAGGTGTTTCGGCGGGTGCCGTCATTCGCGAGGTGAACCTTGCCCGACAAATATATCGAAGAGTTGTGCTCGCGTTTCGACGGCATTTCTGTCGTTTTTCCAGGGGAGGCGAAATTGCGGATGAAAGAAGGAATGGCGGGGATTAAAGAGGCCGTGCGCTTCCTCCGCACGATTCGCGCGGAACGACCGCTCGCGCTGTCGCCGGGGATGTGTCGTGCGGCGGCCGATCACTGCGCGGATCAGATTGCCGGCCGTACGGGACATCGCGGCAGCGATCAGAGCAGCCCCGGCGCTCGCCTCAGGCGCTACGGAATCTGGACCGGGTTTTGGGGCGAAAACATTGCCTACGGTAGAAAGACTCCGCGCGCGATCATCGTTGCGCTCATTATTGACGATGGTCGCCCGGCTCGAACACATCGCAAAAACATTTTCGATCCCAGCTTCAATTACGCTGGCGCAGCGTACGGGCCGCACGCGCTCCATGGCAGCGTTTGCACGATCGATTTTGCCAGCGGCTACACCGAGCGGCCCGCCCAGGCGCT
>QHOQ01000044.1 GCA_003219355.1 Verrucomicrobiota bacterium | reverse complement strand
CGAAGACCGACATCCTAAAAATGGCGCTTCCATTGAACCTCCACCCGGCGATATTTACGAAAACTCACCGCTTGTGAATTTTGTTTATCAAGAGAGCCAGGAAAAGATGCGCATCGCATTGCGTGAGGTGCGCAATCGCTTCGGTGAAAAATATCCTCTGGTCATTGCCGGCGAAAAGGTTTGGACGGACAAACTTACGCCTTCAGTCAATCCCAGCGCGCCAAAGGAGGTCGTAGGTTACGTGGCAGAAGCGGGAATCCCAGAGGCTGAGCGGGCCGTCAAAGCTGCCCGCGCCGCATTTGGTAAATGGAGCCGGACTCCTTTTGAAGAGCGAGCCCGCTTGCTCGAAGGCGCGGCGGCGATCATGGACCGGAGGCGTTATGAACTTGCCGCGCTCGAGGTTTTCGAAGTCGGCAAACCGTGGGCCGAAGCAGATGGCGACATTCGCGAGGCGATAGATTTTTGCCGTTTTTACGCGGAGAGAATGCGGCAGATTGGGCGACCGCGGCTAACCCAGGATGTTCCCGGCGAAGAAAGCTATCAGCATTACTGGCCGCGCGGCGTCGCGCTCGTAATTGCGCCATGGAATTTTCCGATCGCCATTCTTTGCGGAATGGTTTCCGCTGCGCTCGTCACTGGCAACACGGTGATCATGAAGCCATCCGAGCAGTCGATCATCTGCGGCGCGATGCTGATGGAGATTTTCCAGGAAGCTGGCGTGCCACCTGGCGTCTTGAATTTCTTATCGGGCCGCGGCTCGGTCATCGGCGCGCATCTTGTCGATCATCAAGATGTCGATCTTATCGCATTCACGGGCTCGCGCGAAGTGGGGCTGAGGATTTGGGAATCGGCCGGTATAACGCGACCCGGTCAGCGCGAGCTAAAGCGTGTCGTTTGCGAGATGGGTGGCAAGAACCCGGTGATCATCGACTCGGACGCCGATCTCGATGAAGCCATCACTGATTCAATTTATTCCGCTTTCGGTTACCAGGGACAGAAATGCTCGGCTCTCTCGCGCCTCATCCTTCTCGATGAAAATTACGACCGCATAATGGAGCGCTTGCTTTCGGCAGCGCGGAGTCTGCGGGTTGGCAATTCGGAGGAGCCTGGGATAATGGTTGGTCCGGTAATCGATGAGGCCGCTTACAAGCGTATCCAAGAGTACATCGAGATCGGCAAAAGCGAGGCGACGCTCGCCTATCAGGCAAAGGAGGTGCCGCCGGAAGGTTACTTCATTCCTCCGACAATTTTCACCGGCGTGAAGCCCGACATGCGAATCGCGCGAGAGGAGATTTTCGGCCCTGTGCTAAGCGTTATCAAAGTGCCTGATCTCGATGAAGCCTTCGAAGTCGCAAACGGTACTGATTATGCACTCACTGCTGGATTTTTCTCACGCAGCCCAGCTAATATCGACCGCGCCAAAGCCGAGATTGAGGCGGGCAATGTTTACGTCAATCGCTCGTGCACGGGCGCCATTGTCGGGCGACATCCGTTTGGCGGATTCAAAATGAGCGGTGGCGGCACCAAAGCCGGTGGCGCTGATTATCTCCTGCAGTTTTTATTGCCGCGCGTCGTTACGGAAAATGTCACGCGCCATGGCTTTGCTCCCGAAGAAGTACCGGAATATCGCGACGAATTCCTCTGGCCGCAGCGCCGCTAGGATAGCTTGGAGGGCACGCTCCGTCGTGTCCAAGGGTGCTACGGACCTTTTATTACAAGAACAGCGGCCACGATCAGCTAGGGCCGGCCTTTACTCAGCAATTTCACGACCGTGATCACCATGTAGATCACCGGCCAAGCCGACGCCACGACGACGACACCAAATGCGGCCATTTCTCTAGCGCGTTCTCGCGCCGATTCGATCATGAATTCGCGCCTCAAATTGTAAAAAGTCCGAAATTCCGATCGGTCATCTCCATCAAATGAGGACGAATACCCCCGCCAACCATCCGAGCCCGAATGAAAGAAATAGTCAGTCTGCGGAAACTGCCTCCTGCCGTTACTGCAATGACACCCGGGTTTCATCGCCGCGAATCCACAACTTGGATCATTCCAGCCAAAGATGCCACATTGCCTGCGAATGAAAAGCGGCAGATCTGATTGCCCGGCGTCGAGTACGCTCACGTGGACGGCGCCGTCGATGGCGAAGAATTCCACAAACGGAAATTCATGGGCGAGCTCGCGGCTCATCTCGACGGGAATATCGCCATCAGCCGTGCCATGAAAGATTGCGATGCGTGTTTTCAGGTTGTGGCTGGCAATTCGGGCAAGATTTTCCCGGTTATCGTAGTTTTCGCGGAGTAATCGCGCCAACTGTCTCCCAACTACCCTCGCCGCTTCTTCGCGCAATGTGGTAAAAGGCGCGATGGCGACTACCCGTTCGACCCGATGACGCGCGGCAAAATCGAGTGCGACCGCAGCGCCTAACGAATGCCCGATTGTACAAACCGTGAGCCGCTTCTCCGGCATATGCAACCATTCCTCGAGCACGCGCAGCGCGGCGTCAGTCGAAGCCCGCGTGCTGTCGATCGTTGCGTAGCCCGCGTTTTTGCCGTAACCGGGATAATCCACCAAGAGAAAAGCGTCGCCGTTCACCGGATAATTTACGAGAATGTTTGCCAGCCAATCCAGCGCTAGCGAGCCGTTCCCGCAAAACGCGATCCAAAGGCGCTTCGGCAATACTTCTCTGCTTGGAATGTAAAACGCCGAGCATTCCCCGGCCGGCTCGGTATAGTTAATCTCGACGCCATTTGCCGGAAGCTTGACTCGATAGCGTGAATCGTAGGGCCGCGGATGATAAATCATCGCATGCTGCCGAAAGAAAAGAAACGAAGGAACCGCCAGCACAATGAGGAAGAACCCAATCGGAATGCAAAACCAGCGTGCCGCAATTCGCCTTTGACCACGTTCACGAGGCATTTCGCGATCAAGAAGTTGCAATCAAAGGGATGGCGCAAATCGATTCCACTGATATGAAATATCGGCTTATTTGATGTCGGTCCTGGCGGAATTCAGCCCAGCGCGCTGGAAAACTGTGACGATTTTATTGCCAATGACCGGCGATCCAAACCCAGCCGCCGAGCCTGTGGACCCAGTGGCCTTCAACCCACGCAGCGGCTGGCCTTGGTCGCACCACCCAACTGCCGGGTACCCACACGTAATCAGCTCCGGTCCACCGCCAGTAACCACGTGTCCAGACATATCCAGGCCCGGGCGCCACCGTTTGTGCTTCGACCCGAACGGCTGGCGGAGTCCTGGCCACTACTACCTCTCGGGCTGGACCAGTTGTTGTCACTTCTTGTGTAGTTGTTGTCGTTGTCACCGTCGTTGGTTCCTCAGCGCAGCCGACGAAGAAAAATGGAGCTAGCGCAAATGCATAAACACCTTTTCTCATATAAACCTCCTCGCCATGGATTCGTTTTGCACTACCGACTCGGCTTTGTTCGACCTGGCGATAGCTTTTTTTTCTCTACACGCGATCGATAGCGGAAAACGGATTTCGATCCGATGATCAAGGATGCTTTACGTTGTTGCGACCCCAATCGGTAACCTTTCCGACATTACACTTCGCGCGCTCGACGTATTGAAATCAGTCGATGTGATCGCCGCGGAAGACACGCGTCACTCTGGCATCTTGCTAAAGCGTTTCGAAATCAAGAAACCGCTCGTCAGTTATCATGAGCACAATGAAGCCATGCGCACCGCGCAGCTCGTGGAGCGACTCATAGCAGGCGAAAACATCGCCCTTATTACCGACGCCGGAACGCCCGGAGTCTCGGATCCAGGCGCGCGATTGATTCGTGAATGCATCAGGGGCGAGCTGCCATTCACGATCATTCCGGGAGCGTCGTCGATCCTGACCGCACTCGTTGGTTCGGGATTCTCGAGCCAGAAATTTTTCTTCGCTGGATTTCTCCCTGTCAAAAGAGGACAACGCGAACGTGAGTTGCACGCAGCTGCCGAACGCGCCGAAACGACCATTTTTTTTGAATCCCCATATCGCCTCGCGAAAACGCTCAAAGCCTGCGCGGACATCATGGCAGCTCGGCAGCTCTGCATAGCCCGGGAACTCACCAAAAAATTCGAAGAATTCCGGCGCGGCACTGCCAGCGAGCTTCTCGCGCACTACGAAGCACATGCGCCCAAAGGTGAAATTGTCCTTTTGATTTCTGAAAGATAGCGGCGGTCCACTGGGCCGCTTCCGCAAACTGCATTGCAGTTCACCTTGTCCAGACAATTGAGGTCAATCGCCGCCTACCTAAGTTCCACCGAACGCTTTCCCCTTGTCAAAGCAGCGTATCTGTGAGAATTTGCGCGGCTTTTTCCCGGAAAATTCTCCCTCATTATGGCTTACGCAGTTATCAAAACCGGTGGACGACAGTATCGCGTCGCTGACGGCGACACGATCGATGTCGATCTTTTGGACGCGGAAGTGGGAAAAACCACTACGTTTGGCGAGGTGTTATTGCATGCCGATGGTGATAAGTTTACCCACGGTGATCCGCTAATCTCTGGCGCAAAAGTGACAGCCGAAATAGTTGAGCAACGGAAAGACAAGAAAGTCGTCGCGTTTAAATTCAAACGGCGTAAGGGTTACCATCGCACGGTAGGACATCGGCGAAAGCTGACGCGGGTAAAAATCAAAGGCATCAGCATCGGTGGCACGAAATCGAAGAAGACCTAACGTCGAATTTTCAACGCCAATATCCAACATCCAATCGAAAAATGGCTCATAAAAAAGGACAAGGCAGTGTTAAAAACGGGCGCGACAGCGTCAGCAAGCGCCTGGGCGTGAAAAGGTTTGGCAGCGAGATGGTTGTTGCTGGCAACATTATTATTCGTCAGCGCGGTAGCAAATTTTTGCCTGGGAAAAATGTAGGACTCGGCCGCGATTACACGATTTTTGCGCTAGTGAATGGAAACGTACGCTTCGATCGCGCTGGTCGCCGGGTAAATGTCGATCCTGTCCCTGTTGGGAAATAGCGGCTGATTCTGCTTTCCGGCTTCAACGAGCTTGCGGTATAGAACGGATTTTGCTGATGAAATACAACACGTTTATCCTCTTTGGCGCGCCTGGCAGCGGCAAAGGGACACAAGGTAAAACACTCGGCACGATCCCGCGCTTCTATCACTGCGCCTGTGGCGACGTCTTCCGCTCGATCGATACGCGCACAAAAGTGGGCAAAGCCTTCCTCGATTACTCGAGCAAAGGCGAGCTCGTGCCAGACGAGATCACTGTCGAGCTCTGGCGAGAGGCGATTGAGGCCGCGGTGGACGCGCACAAGTTCAAACCGGACATCGATACACTTGTTCTTGACGGTATTCCCCGAAACATCGGACAGGCGAAGGTCATGGAAGAAATGATCGATGTAAAAAAAGTGTTTCATCTCTCCTGCCCGAGCCGCGAGACACTTTTTGCCCGGTTAAAAAAGCGCGCGTTGAAAGACAACCGCCTCGACGACGCCAATGAGCAGGTGATCCAGCGCCGCCTCGATACCTACGAAGCGGAATCGAAGCCCGTGCTCTCATATTATCCGAAGGAAATGGTCACGGTGGTTGACGCGACTCAGTCGCCCTCGAAAGTATTGTTTGATATCCTCGCCAGCATGAACGGCGTGGATGCTCAGCATGAGCCAGCAACAGTTTGAAAATTTCACCGCCTCGAGCCTCTACTGCGAAAAGTGTAAAGCCGCGATGCCGGTCCGCGAGCGGTTGCTTTTAGTTTTGCCTGACCGCGAGGTTTTCGATTATCTTTGCACGGGGTGCGGCTCGTCGGTCGGCCAGCGTGAGGTCACTGCTGGCGATAGATTGACGGCGTAGGCGATGGCGAGGCGGCGTCCCCGACGCGCGCCTACTCAAGCGCTTCTTCATTAAGGAGCGATGCGCGTCGTCTTCATCGGCACCGGGGAAATCGGCGTGCCGACGCTGCAAGCCTTATTACGATCGGATGAGCATCAGCTCGCGGCAATCGTTACGCAGCCGGATAAACCCGTTGGGCGCGACCAGCGAATTGAACCGCCACCGATTAAAAAAGCGCTTGCCGAAACGAAGATGCCGATCTTGCAACCGGCACGGATTAAAGATCGACAATCAATCGAGGAGATCAGTGCGCTGTCGCCGGATGTCATCGTCGTCATAGCTTACGGACAAATCTTGCCGCGGGGGATCCTTGAGACTCCCCGTGTCGCTTGTTTGAACTTGCATGCTTCATTACTTCCGCGACATCGCGGGGCGGCACCCATTCAAGCCGCAATTGCCTCCGGTGACATTGAAACAGGAATTACGGTGATGTACATGGATGAAGGCCTCGACACCGGCGACATTTTATTGCAACATAAGATCGACATCTTGCCGACGGATACTGGCGGATCGCTGCACGATCGGCTGGCACAAATTGCCCCGGACGCGTTGCTCGAATCTTTGCAACGGCTTGCCAAAGCAATTGCGCCGCGCGTTCCCCAGAATAATGCGCTCGCCACGTATGCGCCGAAATTGAATCGCAATGATGGCAAAATCGACTGGGCGGAACGCGCCGAGGTGATCGAAAGGAAAGTTCGTGCGTTCAATCCATGGCCGGGTGCGTTTACGACCGTTGCGGTAAAATCGGGAAAACCGCGTAATTTGAAAATATTTTCCGCATCGATTGTCGACCACACGGGCGAACCGGGCGAAATATTGCCGACAGAGGATCGAACTCTGGTCATTGCAGCCAGTGACCGCGCTCTTTCGTTCGAAGAGGTGCAGCCTGAAGGGAGGCGACGGATGACCTCGGCAGAATTCTTACGCGGATTCGATGTGACATCGGCATCTTGCCGATGAATTGATGGACCGGAAGCTCGTACCACTTCATTTTGCTTTCAAAACGAGGCCGCGTTCTGTTTGATGATTTGCGCACCATGAAAACGGAAGTGCCAGCTTACAAACGCATTGTCCTCAAATTGAGCGGCGAAGCGCTACGAGAGCGTGGCGCACGGGACAATATTTCGCCGGCGGTAGTGCACGAGATCGCCGAGCGCATCAGGGAAGTACGCGACCTAGGCGTGCAGGTCTCGGTCGTAATCGGCGGCGGTAACATCTGGCGCGGTCTCCCCGCAGCCGATCGCGGCATGGATCGCACGACCGCGGATTACATGGGCATGCTCGCGACCGTGATCAACGCGCTGGCCTTGCGGAGCACGCTTGCGAAGATGGGTGCCGAGACCCGCGTGCAAACCGCCATCGAAATGAAAAATGTCGCGGAGCCGTTCATTCTCGGTCGCGCCATACGTCATCTCGAATTGGGCCGGATAGTTATCTTTGCAGCCGGGACCGGGAACCCATACTTTTCAACCGATACGACCGCAGCGCTGCGTGCCAGTGAGATTCGGGCCGATGTCATCCTGAAGGCCACAAAGGTGGATGGCGTTTACGATCGGGACCCGAATAGCGACGCCAGTGCGAAGCGCTACGAACGCATTACTTTTACCGAAGCGCTCACGAAACGATTGCAGATCATGGATTCGACCGCGTTCAGTCTTTGCATGGACAACAAGATCCCGATCGTGATTTTCGATATGAATAAACCGAGCAACATTCGAGATGCGGTGCTCGGGCGAAAAGTCGGGACGCTCGTTTGCGATGAACCGCAACCGAAGTAAAAATTTACCTGCATGAGCAGAGACGACATTCTTCTCGAAGCCGAGATGTCGATGGAAAAAAGTGTCGACTATATGATGCACGAATTTGCCGCCGTGCGTACCGGAAAAGCCTCACCGGGACTCGTCGAGAACGTCGATGTTGCAGCATATGGATCGACTATGAAGCTAAAGCAGCTTGCATTGATCACGACGCCCGAGCCGCGTTTGCTCGTCGTCCAGCCGTTTGATGCCAGCACAGTGAAAGACGTCGAGAGGGCGCTCAAAGAATCCAAGATCGGCATTACCCCGAACGTCGATGGAAAGATTATCCGGCTCCCGATTCCAGAGTTGTCGGAAGAGCGGCGCAAAGACCTTGTCCGCTCACTCGGCAAAATGGCGGAGGAAGCGCGGGTGCGGGTGCGGGCGAACCGACGCACGGCGCTCGACGAGGTGAAGAAACTCAAAGCCAGCGGCGAACTAAGCGAAGACGGATTGCACGATTTAGAAAAGGAAGTGCAAAAACTAACGGATCGCTTTATCAAATCGGTGGACGATCATCTTAGGCATAAGGAAGCTGAGATCATGAAGGTGTGATCGCACACAAGATCAACGGCGCTACAGCCGCACCAGATCGACCAGGAACTGGCACCAAAGATAAATCATCCCGCGCCAGGAATATTTTACATCGCCTGCCGCCGTCTGCTTAAGCACGCCCTTGGCAATGTTATGCGCGATTTGATCGCGCAGATCGTTTTCTATTTCCGTCTCGATGCGCTCTTCATCCAACGTATCGATCGCGTCTGCCTTCACGCCGTTTCGACGGAGAAACTCGCGATGGCTTTGATAAAGCCGCCAAAACGATTGATCCGGCCGCTGACGGTTAATTCGAAAGTGAGGAGTCACTTTCAGGCCATAGGAGAGCGGGTAATTCCAGGTCGTCCAAATCGTCCCGCCCTTCGCGCGCGATGAGATTCGCAGATAATAAAACGAGAGATCATGCTGCTCGTTCAGACAAATCGCGGCCTGCGCTCGGTCCTCCTCCTTGTAAAACAAACGGAAGAACTGGCGATAATCCTCCCAGTCCCACCCGGCGTCACCGACTTGCACAAAACCTTCGTCCTCGATTTCGCGCGTGATCTCGCTTAGCGCAGGGAAAGCATCGGAGGAAGGCGGATTCTTTGGCCGAAGCTGTTTTTCCTTCGGCAGCCGAAGCGCGCGAATCCGCGTAAGAATTTCAAGCCACGGCAAAAAGAGCCAGCTTACGGCGGCGGCCAAACCAAGTATCCAGCTGCCGGTTATGAAAAAGATCGCCAGGAATGAGGCTATGAGAATACCAAGCGCACCCGCCTTTTGTGTGTACGAGTTTTGAAAACTGCGCAGCCCGACGCTGAGCATTGCCACGCCGAGCGTTAGAAAAACACCAAAGAGCATTAGGGATCGATCTGGTGCTCGTTCAGAAATTTCCTCAGTTGATCGGTATCGAAATTGGCCAGAACCCTGGCGCCCGCAACGAATGTCGGGACATACGTTTGCTCGGAAAGCTTTTTCATCTCCTCGTAAGCGTGTCGATCTTTGCCGACATCAACGACATCGAAACGATAGCCTTTCTCCGAGAGGTAATCCTTCGCGTCAATGCACCACGAGCACCATTCGCGACTGTAAAGCCTTAATTCCATTGAGACGCGGTAATAAACTGTCCCTTTCGAGCGCGTCAACCTGACAGCTGTCGTTTCAGTAGGCCTTCGCCCAGATCACACGGCGCGGACTTGGTTTACCTGTGAAAATGCATTTTCCGGGCTCGGAAGAATCGTCGAGTGAAATAACCCGGATCGTGACTTTGAGATCGTTCTTGATTTGTTCTTCGACTTCGCGAGAGCCATCCCAGTGTGCGACGGCAAAGCCGCCGTGAATTTCGGGTTTCGCCGCGTTTCCGGGCGTAAAGAAATCGTAGAACTCTTGTTTGGAATCGATGACGCGTGTGTGTTCGTCGCGGAATTTCTTGGCGCGCTCGAAAAGATTTCGCTGGATCGAGTCAAGAACCTCCGACGCGCGCGAAACGAACTCCTGCGTCGATATAAGTTCTTTCATTTTCACTGGCTGATCGCGGCGGCTCACTGTCACTTGGGCTGATTCGAGATCCCGTGGTCCGATCTCGACACGAAGGGGCACGCCTTTCTTGATCCACTCCCAATTCTTTACGCCGCCGCCGAGGTCGCGCCGATCGACTTCTACTTCAATCGGAAGATCGACATATCGAATTTCGCGCAATTGTTTGGCGAGTTTGTTACAAGCTTCGAGCACTGCATCCCGGGTTTCTTCCTTTGGCGTGATGGGCAGGATGACGATCTGCGTTGGCGCGATGCGCGGCGGCAACACAAGACCATCGTCGTCTCCGTGCGCCATCACAAGCGTGCCGACGAGGCGCGTGCTCATGCCCCAGCTGGTAGTCCACCCGAATTCCTGTTTGCCTTCTCGGTTCTGAAATTGAATTCCGCTCGCACGCGAAAAATTTTGGCCGAGAAAATGCGAGGTACCGGCCTGGATCGCTTTGCGGTCCTGCACCATTGCTTCAATCGACAAGGTTTGCACCGCGCCCGGAAAACGCTCGCTCTCCGATTTTTCGCCGCTGAAAACCGGAATCGCGAGATGATCGCACACGAAACGCTCATAAACTTCGAGCATCTGCCTCGTCTCGGCTCGCGCTTCCGCTTCAGTCTCGTGAACGGTATGCCCTTCCTGCCAGAGAAATTCGCTCGTGCGCAGGAACAGGCGTGGCCGCATTTCCCACCGAATAACGTTCGCCCATTGGTTAATCAGAATGGGAAGATCGCGGTACGATTGCACCCACTTCGCGTAGCTCGCGCCGATAATTGTTTCCGAAGTCGGGCGGATCA
>QHOQ01000214.1 GCA_003219355.1 Verrucomicrobiota bacterium | reverse complement strand
ACACGTGGTTCTCATCCTGGCTCTGGGCTTACGAAACGATGGACGAAGAGACCCGGAGAAAATTTTATCCGACGTCTGTTCTGGTTACCGCGCCGGACATCATTTTCTTCTGGGTGGCGCGGATGATTATCGCCGGCTTGGAATTCAAGCCGGGCAAATCCGACCGGGCTGAAGCCAACATCCCATTTCGCGATGTTTATTTCACCGGGTTAATTCGCGACAAACAGGGTCGCAAGATGTCGAAGTCGTTAGGTAATTCGCCTGACCCGCTTAAGTTGATCGGCAAATACGGCGCGGATGGATTGCGGTTTGGCCTCATGCGGATCGCTCCGAGCGGACAAGACATTCGCTTCGATGAAAAACAAATCGAAGAAGGCCGTAACTTCGCCACAAAACTTTGGAACGTAGCTCGTTTTCGCCAGATGCATGGACCGAGTGATGTTGCACCGAAGCTCGATAATCGAGCGTTGTCGATCTACGCGGTCGAAGTGCTCGCGCGTTTAAACGAGACGATCGACGCGATTGAAGCGGCATACCGCCAATATCAGTTCAATACGGTGGCGCAGCAGCTTTATGACTTTGTCTGGGGCGATTATTGCGACTGGTTCGTCGAGGCGGCCAAGACCGAAATTTTCGGTGAAGAAGAAACGAAGAAGAAGTCCGCGCTCGCGGTCATGGACTTTGTCCTGTCTGCAGGGTTGCGACTACTTCATCCGTTCATGCCGCACATCACTGAGGAGCTTTGGTCGCTGTTAGGATTTGGGAAAGATTCGATTCAATTTGCCGCGCCTCCGGAGAAGATGCGACTGCACGATGTCGACCATGCAAACAAGCGGACCCTCGTTTCGCACATTTATGAGACGGTGCAGGCTGGCCGGAACCTGCGCGCGCAAGCTAAGATTCCAGCGAACAAAAAGATGCGTTACATTTTACGCGAAGACAAGAAAGTAATTTCTGACCAGTTAGCGACACTCTCGAGACTGTTGAATGCAGAAAAACTAAAGTTGGATCAGCACTACGAAGCGGAGGCGGGCGTTCCTGTCGCGGTCACCCCGCTCGGCGAACTTTTCCTAGCGATCGCTGTTGGGGATAAAACGGCAGAGCGCGACCGACTCGATAAAGAGATCGCCAATGTCGAAGCGGAATTGCAAACCGCGCAGGAAAAACTAAACAACAAATCTTTTGTTGATCGCGCTCCGGCAGCCGTTGTTGAAGAGCATCGACAACGGGTAAAAGATTTCAGCGCGCAACTGGCAAAGCTGAAGCAGGCGCGCCAAGGCCTGAGTTAAAAATTACTTTGTGCTCGTCAATTTTGGCGCCGCGCATGGCGAAAAATTCTCGTAGCTCGGGTGTGTAAAAAGTTCCATCGTATTCGCGATTCAGCTCCAGCCAGACGCGACCGCGTGGTGCAAGATATTTAGTAAGATCACCGAGAAAGAATTCCCATTCTGGCACGTCCCAAAGATTGGGTTGTTTGTGGTTGTTAAAGCAGATCATGAAGGCGGTGATGAGATCAAATTTTCCTTCGAGATCGGGAAGGGGGGTAAAAGGCTCAATGCGCGAGATAATGCGGCGGACACCGAGCAGGCGTGTGATTTCTGCAAACATCGGCAAGTAATCCACATCGAGACCAAGTCCTTTATGTCCGAGCAATTGTGCGATATGCAGAAAATATCCGGCGCCACAGCCAAGATCGAGAATGCGCTTTGGTCTCGTCAAGTCGAGTTCGACTTCTCGAATTCGGCGAATGTTAATGTCAATCCAGCGGTCAAGATTGAGATATTTTGGCCAGTCCTCGCCTGGGTTTTCAACGGCGTAGCGCTGTCGGATCTGTTGAAAATTCGGCCCATCAATCGTTTCAATAATTCGGCTGGTCTCGAGTGGAATACGGGTTCGGTGAAAAAACCTACGCGTATGTTTTCTCGCGCTGGCTAATCCCTGGCTGCTTAAGAGTTTTTTTATCTTGTGACTGAACCGCATACGTAGATACATCGCACTTTGTGGCGCGAGGCGACAACTTCAACTAAATTACGAGTTCGATGAGTCTTTGGAAAAAATTGCTCTGGTGCGCCGTGACGCTCCTGGGTCTTGGGGCGGTTTATGTCCTTGCTCTTTCGCGAGGGGAACAAATCAGCGCGCTCTGGATCATTGTGGCTGGCCTATGCGCAACTTCTATTAGCTACCGATTTTATAGTAGCTGGCTGGCGACAAAGGTACTCGTCCTCAATGAGGGGCGGGCCACGCCGGCTGTCCTGCAGAACGATAGCAAAGATTACGTACCGACCAACCGTTGGATGGTTTTTGGCCATCATTTTGCAGCCATCGCTGGTCCGGGACCGCTGGTCGGCCCGGTGCTGGCAGCACAGTTTGGTTTTCTGCCGGGCACGCTCTGGATCTTGGTTGGCGCAACGCTCGGAGGCGGCGTCCACGACATGATCGTGCTTTTCGCCTCAATCCGGCGTGGCGGCAAAACACTCGGACAAATGGTGAAGGAAGAGATCGGCCGCGGGGTTGGCGCGCTCGCGCTCATCAGCGTGCTGGCGATAATGATTATCTTGCTTGCTGTACTCGCGCTGGTCGTCGTCCAAGCGCTCGCGCAAAGCCCGTGGGGCGTTTTCACCATTGCAATGACGATACCGGTCGCATTGATCATGGGAATCGGCTTGCGCACGGGAAAAGTGAATGTCATGGCCGTTACGATTTTCGGATTGCTCGGGCTGGCGTTTGGGGTGTGGGGCGGACAATTTCTCGCGCACTTTCCTGCAATTGAAGCGTGGTTTAGACACGACCAGAAATGGCTCGCATGGGCGATCATGATTTACGGACTGGCGGCGTCGGTCCTACCGGTCTGGATGCTGCTCACGCCGCGCGATTACCTGAGCACGTTCTTGAAGCTCGGAACGGTTGCCCTGCTCGCCGTAGCCGTAGTGCTGATCCATCCTCCCTTACAAATGCCGTCGATTACAAAATTCATCGATGGCAGCGGCCTCGTATTTGCCGGTCCAGTGTTCCCATTTGTATGTATCACGATCGCCTGCGGCGCAGTCTCAGGTTTTCATTCTCTGATTGCTTCAGGCACAACGCCGAAAATGCTGCGGCGCGAATCACGAATACGCAGTATCGGTTATGGCGCCATGGTGACCGAAATGATGGTTGCTTTGATGGCGATGATCGCGGCGTGCGTGCTGCAACCGGGCGAATACTTCGCGATCAACACCAAGGGGACGCCAACCGAAGTGGTCGAGAGAGTAAGCGCCTCCGGGTTTCCGGTCACGGAACAACAAATGACTCGGCTCGCCTCCGATCTTGGCGAGTCCACTATGTTCAATCGCGCGGGTGGGGCGCCGACTTTCGCCGTGGGTATGGCGCACATGTTCGCGCGAATTTCCACTGGCCCAACTGCACTCGCGCTTTGGTACCACTTCGCGATCATGTTTGAGGCTTTGTTTATTCTCACAACCATTGATGCCGGAACGCGCGTAGGACGGTTTTTGCTCCAAGATTTCCTGGGGAATCTCTGGCGTCCGCTGGGCAATACGCGTTCGTGGAGCGCAAATCTCTTTTCGAGTGTGTTACTGGTCGCGGCGTGGGGCTGGTTTTTGTACGTGGGGGTCATCGATCCTCTCGGTGGTATCAACTCGCTTTGGCCTCTTTTCGGATTGGCCAATCAATTGCTCTCAGTAGTCGCGCTCTGCCTTGGCACGACGATTCTGATCAAAATGCATAAGGCGAAATATCTTTTCGTCACCGTGCTGCCGCTTTGCTTTATGTGCGCGGTCACGTTTTCGGCCGGTTATCTGAAGGTCTTCTCACCGGATCCCAAGCTCGGCTTTTTAAGTGGCGCGCGATCACTTTTGAATGAGGCAGCAGGAATTGTCGATCCAGCCAAGGCCGCTAATTTGGCGCGACAAGCAGGTGTCTGGCAATTCGACGCTCTGGTTGCTGTCTTTTTTCTCGTGCTCGTGCTTATGATCGTGCTCGGCTCTGCGAGACAATGGTGGCGATTATTGCGCGGCAGGAAGCCGCTGATCCTGTATGAGAGCGAATTCGTGCCGATCAGCGCTGCGCAACTCGCGGAGTTTTAGCCTTAAGGCCGCGATCCGACAGGTCGGCGTCAGCAACGCGGACGAATAACTTCCGGTAGCTGCGGTAAGCCGATGCCCGAAGTGCGTTTATTTGTTAGGGCAACGGTGTGAACGCGTGGTCGAAGACGTAATTGGCAACGCGTCGGCCTTGTGCGATGCCCTGCGTTTTGTCGAAAGACCAGTGAATGCCGAGATAAATTCGGCTCTGACCATTTTCTTCTTCCGCTTGGGAAAGGGATAAAAAGCTGCGCGGCCTGTACGGACGGACATTCCCATTGTGGTCTTTGGTGAGGCCATTGAACTCGTCAGAAACGAACATGAACGCGATGGCGTCGGTCCCGAAGAACCGGCGGAGAGTTTGGAAGAGCGCGCCACCAAAGCCAGCGTGACCGGAAGGATAGGCGGGAAATGGCGGCGTAAAGTTTGGTGCGCTTAGGTTACTAGCTGGCGCGCCTAAAGGTGAGAAAGCTCGATCGCCTATCGTTGCAGGATTACCATCGCCTGCGTGAGAAGGGCCAGTTCCGGGATCTGATTCCCGAATGCCAGTGATAGGACGCCAAAAATCATAAAAGTATTTCGATTCCCACACTGATATGCCCGCGTCGGCCATTGCCGTGTTCGTCAACGCCAACAAACGCGCAAGATCGACTATGCCCAACTTCCTTTGATCAGCGATCTGCACTGCGATCTGATTGTAGAGTCGCGGCGGCGCACAGAGACTAGGTGTGCCATCGTAAGCCCAAAAGGTGCCGATAAAGGTTTGTTCTGCGGTGCGTTGCGTCGGCGTCACAATGCCGTCGCCGCCGATGGCTTTCACTTCGTTATAAGCGGCCGTGTATTCCACGCTCGTCAATGCAGGCGGTGGTGGAACGCGAAGCTGTTGTGACGATT